>JAAYIP010000066.1 GCA_012523435.1 Bacteroidales bacterium
TACCTGGCTGGAGACGGCCCGGGAAGGTAGGTCCTCGCCGGATATCTTTATTCCTCCTTAGCTCAGCGGTAGAGCATTCGGCTGTTAACCGAAGGGTCGCTGGTTCGAATCCAGCAGGGGGAGCCAGAGGCACCGACCGCCAAGCGACCGGTGCCTTTTTTATCTAAACTGGCATAACACCTCACCTCAGTTGGTAACATCTGAAGCTGATCGATCGGATGCGTGTGTCATAATCATGGTCAGATAGCTGAATGGGAAGAAGGAGATCGTGAGAAAGACCATTTACATCAGTCTCGGTTTGATCAGTCTGGGCGTGGGCGCGGCCGCCGCGGCATTACCGCTTCTACCTTCTTTTCCTTTCTTGCTTCTTGCTGCCTTTTCTTTTGCCAGGGGTTCGGATCGTTTGCACAGCTGGTATCTGGGAACCAGGCTCTACAAAGATAATATCGGGCCTTTTGTTAAAGGCAGGGGAATGACTTGGGCGACCAAGATCAAGACCATGGTGATTGTTACCCTGTCCATGTCCATCGGATACATCATGATGCACAAGATCCCCGTCGGCCGCATAATTTTGGCGGTGATCTGGGTCTTACACATCGTCTACTTCATTTTTGGCGTCAAGACCATCGGTGCAAAGGGTGCGCAGACAGTTTTTGGCGGGGAGGAAGCATAGGCAAAACGCCTTCTGACGAGGAGGTTGTTGCCGGATGACAGACAAAATGGGAGGTCAGCATGATTACTAACCAAGACAAGATTTATCTGCGCAGGGCTGTTGATCTGGCCAGACAGGCTCTCGAGAAGGGAGACGCCCCCTTGGATCAGTCCTTGTTTCCGGCGACGGGGAGATCCTGAGGGAGGATCATAACCATGTGGCGGGCGGGGACCATACCCAGCACCCGGAATTCAATTTGGCGAGATGGTCGGCAGAGCACCTAACCCCTGAAGAGAGAAGCAGGGCAACTGTCTATACATCCGGAGAGCACTGCCCCATGTGCTCCGCGGCACACGGCTGGGTCGGCCTGGGCAGGATCGTTTATGCCAGCAGCTCAAAACAACTGGTGGAGTGGCTTACAGCAATGGGGGTCGCTCCCGGACGGGTTCGGAATCTATCCATCCAGGAAGTGATCCGAGATACCGTTGTTGAGGGTCCTGATGAAGAGTTCTCGGAAGAAATCCGAGAACTCCAACGGCGCTATCATTTGGACAGCTGAACAGGTTCGACGGTACGAGAACGCATGTGCTAATCGTATTTTTCGACTGGATTCGCGCTTAATCGGTAACCGTCAATACTCTTTGGAATTATTATTTTAAAAATGCCAAGTATTTTGTATACTTATGCTACGTTGGATCTGTTCAACACCACCTGGCTTCGACGCTTCCCGATCTTTTGAAGATCCCGGGCGTCCGGGCTGATTCCCATTAAGGAGGGATAAAATGGCTGTACTACGTCAGGATGAGGGCGCTCCTCCACAGACGCCGCCCCAATACCAGCAGCATCAGGCACCACCGCCTCCCCAGGGTCAAATGCCTGGATTTTTAGACACGCCGGATACGACTGGGCAATACGACCGGCAGGATATCGAGCAAAATAAGATGATGGCGATCTTGGCTTATCTGGGTTTGCTCTTCCTGGTCCCGCTTCTTGCTGCGCCTCAATCCCGTTTTGCGCGTTTTCACGCCAACCAGGGTCTGGTGTTGTTTATCTTTGAAGCGGGCGCAAGCATTGTGCTCATCATTCTGGGCATTCTGTTTGTTTTCATTTCACCCGCCCTGTCGGTATTGACAACGATTTTGTGGTTGTTGGTCTGGCTGCCATCAATCGGAATGATTATCCTGGGCATTATCAACGCCTCTGGCGGACGGGCCAAGGAGTTGCCGTTCATCGGCAAGATCAGGATCCTGAAATAAGCTTTCAGACTGTTTTCAACTAAGATGAAACCCCGGGTTCAAACGGACCCGGGGTTTTCGTTACGGATAGGGGAAACCTGTATCCTTACTACTTGACAAATCCTCTGAACTGTCCAACTCTAGATATCATGATAAAAACATTTAAATACATGCGCAGGCAGGATTGGCTGCTTGCTTTTTTAGCTTCATTGCTTACCATCCTTCGCGTTTACTTCGAGCTTAAAATCCCTGAGTTCATGAAGCGTGTGACCGAGCTGATTATGACCGACGGGAGCACCTTGCGAGAGATCTGGACGACCGGTGGCTGGATGCTTCTTTCGGCATTTGGAAATCTGGCAGTCATGATTGTCGTTGCCGTGCTCTCAGCCCGTGTCGGCGCCTGTTTCGCGACCCGGCTGCGCACCCTTCAATTCGATCGGGTGTCATCTTTCTCCATGGAGGAGATCAACGGATTTTCGACAGCCA
>JAAYIP010000340.1 GCA_012523435.1 Bacteroidales bacterium
CCGATCAATCCGAAGAGGATGGTGGCTGTTCCCAGATAGGCAACCAGGTTCATAATCGACTTGAACTTCTTGGGAACCTTGGACTTAAACAGGATGGCGCCCAACAGCATCATCAGGCCGTACCCGACATCGCCCAGGCAGAAGCCAAAAAACAAGGCGTAAAAGGGAGCAAAGAAGGGAGTCAGGTCTAATTCTCCATATTTTGGAAGGGAATAGATGTCGCCAATGATCTCAAAATCTTTACTGAACTTTTTGTTTTTAAGCAGAACAGGAACTTTATCTTCCGATGTTGGCCTGGATTTTATATAGACAGCTTCTGATTGCTCCAGCATCTCCTCCAATTCTTCTTTCAGGTGATCCGGACTCCACACCTCCACGATTCGCAGATGGTTGTCCATCTCGCTCAGGGTATGATGAACGGCTTTTGAGTACTCTATGGAGTCGATCAGATGGTAACGATAGTTTTCAATTGCCGGGATTCCATTCCGGGCAATCTCTTCCAATCGGATTTCATGATGATTGATGTCTTGTTCCAGGATGGTGAGGCTGTTTTTTAGTTCCTCAAGGCTCTTCGATGGAATGGGGAACACCTCGGCATTGATTTCGATATTTTGATCGCCTTTTTCGATCAAGGCGAAATAGATTTGGCCTCCCTCTTCACTAATCCGGAACAGATCATACTCTTCCTCCCAGCGGGGGTCGAATTTTCGAATCTGACAAGTGTAAAGCCGTACCCGAATATCCTGATTACGGAGCTTCTCTAGGCGGTCAAGATCAAAATTCCCCCAAGGGCTGAGGTCGGATATCTGCTTCTGAATAAGAGCTTTTGACTGGTTGAGTGTTTCGACTTTTTGTTGTATCGTAACGACTTCCTGATACAGCTCCTCTCCGTCCGTGAATTTCTCTGCTGGTTTATTCTCGGGTGAGTCAGGTTCGAGGTTGTTTAAGGTTCGGATTACCCGGTTCACCTGGTTAATCTGTTGGAACTGTTCCAGGATTTCTGGAGATACTTCCTGATTATTTTCGATGATATGGGCAATTCCCAACTCTCTCAGCTTATCGAGAAATGGCTCATAGTCAAGGTGATAGACCAGGAAGGAGTATTTTGTCATTGGTGCAATCATGCCGGTACCTCCTCTGCTTCCTGCTGGCGTTTTTTGACGATTTTTTGCGATGATTTGCTCAGATTCTCTTCGTCCTCCAAAAAACGTTTGATTTTCCGGATGGCTTCCTGAAAAGCCGGGATCTGTACTTTCTCGTAGAGATTTACTTTCTGCGTGGTTCTCTTACGGGCCTCATCGAGGAGGATCATTTTGCGTACGTAGAAATCCTGCTCAATTGATAGAGAGGCCACTTCCCGTAGGATCGTCAGCCCATCGGGCAACCAACCAGGCTGATTAAAGAGGCTGAACGGGGTGATATCAAAGGAGACCTTCTTTAGTACGGGGGTATTGACTCCGGCGATCTTCTTAACGGCATGATCCACGCTGGAAATTTTCACAATTTCCGGATCAAACTCTCCCCACAGCCTGGCCAGGTAATCATGTCTGGCGATCTTTTCATTGAGTTTCTCCTGCACCCTTTCGGCATCATCCTTGGCTTTCTTAACTTCCAAACGAAGAGCCGACTCTTTGTTTTTGATGGTGGGCAGAGCCCGAACCCTCATATCGAGTTGCTTGTTCATCTCCTGCAGGGAAGTCTTGTTATATTGAAATTTGATAGCCATATCGTTGGGTATGCCTTAGGTGATCTTATGCAATTTAATTATCTTTAATCTTCTGATTTCCAATATTCTTCGATAAATTCTTTGCGGATTCCCAGTTCTGTCTGGTTAAAATGTTTGGCAAACAGTTTCCATGCGACGTTCAGCATTTTTTCAGTATCGATATTTACATCGATTGCCAGCAGCTGGTCGGAATACTCTTTGGCAAACCGGAGTGCTCGTTCATCGTAATCCGACAGGTCGAATCCATTTTCCAGTTTGGTTTTCGATTGGGCGGCATCGGCGTAGAGCCTGATAGCAGCATTCATCACCTGCGGATGATCTTCTCTGGTTTTTTTGCCGATAACGAGCTGTTTGAGCCGGGAGAGGCTACGGAATGGGTCGATGATAACTTTTCCGATATCGGTATCGCGCCTCAGAAACAACTGACCTTCAGTGATATATCCAGTGTTATCCGGAACAGCGTGCGTAATATCACCGCCTGAGAGGGTGGTAACAGCGATGATGGTGATGGAGCCGCCTGTGGGGAACTGCACCGCTTTTTCGTAAAGTTTGGCGAGGTCGCTATACAGGGATCCTGGCATGCTGTCTTTTGAGGCGATCTGATCCATGCGGTTTGAGACGATACTGAGGGCATCGGCGTACTGGGTCATGTCGGTTAGCAACACCAGGACAGACTCATTTTTGTCCACAGCGAAATACTCTGCTGCTGTCAATGCCATATCAGGCACTAACAGTCGCTCCACCGGTGGATCCTCTGTTGTGTTGACGAAACTGATGATCCGGTCGAGGGCTCCTGCATTCTCGAAAACGTTTTTAAAGTAGAGATAATCATCGTTGGTAAGCCCCATGCCACCCAGGATGATTTTATTGGCTTTAGCCCTCAGGGCAACGTTAGCCATCACCTGGTTGAACGGCTGGTCGGGATCGGCAAAGAAGGGGATCTTTTGCCCGGTTACCAGGGTATTGTTCAGGTCGATACCGGCAATCCCGGTAGCGATTAGTTCGGATGGTTGTTTACGGCGCACTGGATTCACCGACGGGCCTCCAATTTCGCGTTCTTCTCCTTCAACGGCTGGTCCGCCATCGATTGGATCACCAAAGGCATTAAAGAAACGGCCTGCGAGATCCTCGCCAACCTTGAGTGTGGGCGGTTTGCCATAAAAGAATACTTCCGCATTGGATGGGATGCCTTCTGTTCCGCCAAAAACCTGCAGGGTGATGGTCTTACCCTGGATCTTTACTACCTGGGCCAATTTCCCATTAACCGAAGCAAGCTCTTCATAACCAACACCTTCGGCTTCAAGCGAACAGGTTGCTTTGGTGATCTGGGTGATTTTGGTGTATATTTTCTGAAATGTTCCTTTTTCCATGGTTACCCAATTTTCCTTTCGTCAATGATCTTGTCCAGCTCCTTCTCGTAGTTGTTGAACTTTTCTGACTGGAATTCGCTGTAGTTGATTTGTTTAAGTGTGTCAATGATCCGTTTAAAATAGGGGTTGATTACTTCAAACTCATCGAAGCTGAATTCCATCCGGTAAATATCCAAAACTTTGTTCAGCATATACCGTTGTCGTTCCAGGGGACAGTTCCGGTCGATCGGGTCGAAGGCATCCTGTTGGAGAATGATGAAATCGATAACTTCTGATTTCCAGAAATCCACATGATAGGATATAGGTACCCCATCATCACCCAGGATATTGATCTGTTCCTGAGCATCTTTGCCTCGGATCAGGATAATTTTAATCAGATCGAC
>JAAYIP010000341.1 GCA_012523435.1 Bacteroidales bacterium
AAATGGCTATCCGTCGATATTGCACCAGATAAATAATACGATCTATAATTTTATTTACAACCCTGTTTTCCAGATGCTTAACCTGCTTTTCGTTGGGTGGGGAAACAAACGAAAACAAGATCGGAATCAGCGTTAGGCAAAGCAGGAAGAGCAGCATAATATTGATTGACGCCACCTGGCCGAACTGTGAAAGGGTTTCGTTCCGTATGACCATAAAGGTGGCAAATCCAGAGGCGGTTGTCAGGTTTGTCAGAAAGATTTCTGACCCCACCTTTCGGATCATCTGTTCCAGGGCCGCCATTTTGTTCTTGCGCTTGCGGTATTCGGCGTGGTATTTATTCAGCAGGAAGATACAGTTGGGCACGCCTATTACGATTAACACCGCAGGAACCATGGCATTCAATATGGTGATATTATAGCCCATCATGACCATCGATCCGATAGCCCAGACCACTCCCAAACCCAGCACCAGCGCGGAAAGCAGAACCACTCGTAATGATCGGAAGAAAGCAAAAAGTATCAGTAGGGTTACAAAGGCAGCCAGAAAAATGAACGTCAAAAACTCCCGCTGCACAATGTTAGCCATCTCGGTACGCACATAAGGCAACCCGGAGTAGTGCATCTTAATATTGAAACGCTCCTCATACTCGCTCACCAGCGTTTTCATGGCAAGGATAATTTCCGGACGTTTGCTGGTGTTGAGCATTTCCTGATCCATCATCATCATGACAAAAAAGGCATGATTTGGGGCCGTATAGACTAGATTACGATAGATGGGCAACGATCGGAAAATGGCTACCAGACTATCCATCTCCACCTGATCCGACATCTGCTCCGGAAAGATCCGGCTCACCTCAAAACTACGCTCCTCATCATGCTTGAGGAGATTTACCGCATCATATACCGATAATACACTGGTTACCCCATCGATTGCCAGGATCGATCGCTTAAGTTCACTAAAAGCCTGAAACTTCTCAATCGTAAAAAAATCAGGATCCTGAAAGCCAAAAAAGAACAGATTTCCATCTTCTCCGAACAGGTTGTTAAACTCTTTGAGCTTGATACTTACACTGTCCGACTCGGGTAACATTCCGCTATATCCATAATCGATATGTAGTTTTCTGAACTGAAAGACCATAACAACAGTCACCAGTGTGATTACCACCAGCAGGGTAATCCGCTGTTTCAATATGAACCTTGCTACTGTTGTCCAGAACATCCTTACGAATTATCTTATCGGCTTGATTCCCAGTTCCTTTAACTTCATTTCGAGAGCAATGGCATTACGCGGCTTGGCCACAACCGTCCGGTTTCGGTCAACTAAAATGAGGGTTGGAGTGGCGCGAATACCGTAATCATAGGCGATAGAACAATCCCAGCCTATCAACTCCGAATGGTTGATCCAGTTATAGCCACCTGCCTTCAGTACTGCTTCCCACTCAGCTCGGTTCTGGTCAAGAGAGATAGCCAGCACCTCCAGGTTACTCCGGTTATAGCGGTTATAAAGGTCTTTGATTTCGGGCAGCACCTGTCCGCAGTGCGAACACCAGCTAGCCCAGAACACGATGAGGGTATAATCTGCGGGAATATCGGATAATAAAAGTGCCCCGCTTTTCTCACGGGGGATAACAATTTCCGCCACCTGTGTTCCGACGGCAGTCTTTTGATAGGCTTCTACCCGTTCGCTAAACGCTTCTGCCCGGTTTTCGTCCTGGCACGATGCCTCTGCCAGGTAAAATTCTGTGAGATAGCCGAAAAAATCGTCATAATCAGTTCGTTCTGCCCAATCGACCACCTCTCCGAGGATAAATTCAAACAAGATTTCGTTCCCAGCGCTCAGCGACATGAGCCGATCGAGCCCCTTCTTCATAGCTTCTTCAACTTCAGCAGGAGGATAGGCCCGCGGGAACAGCGAAAAAAAGCTTCTGATCTTGCTTGCCAGTGCTGGATTATACATCATGGCAGTATCAGCAAAATCAACCCCTTCCCAGTAGTGATCCAGAACATAAGTCATCTCCTCTTGGGTCTTTAACCCCTGGGGTATGGTCGGAGGAAGCTCCATCTTCAGGAAATTTGCCACATAAGTACTTGGATGATTCGAGATGATCTCTCGAGCGAGCTCATTCGGATCGGCCATCTGAAGATTATTCAACTCCCTGGTAATCTGTTGATAAAATGGCTCACTGGGGCGGTAGAGTGTCAGAAGGTGCTGTAGCAATTCGGCCTTTCGATTAAGGCCTATATAAAACTGCATGTATCTGGCCAACAACTTGTTTTCCTCTGATTCAAGCACCTTAAGACTATCGATTACAGCGCCAAAGTGTGTCTGAATCCGGATCTGCTCCCGATTGAAAATGATATCCCAGAACGTGTTTGGCCCAACGACAATACGGTATAGTCCCGGATGCGATGTTTCGGGCAGAGTAAAGGCAAAACTCCCGTCAGATGCGATATTGGCCGAATCTACCAGGTTATTTTTCAGCCCAACAAAATCCAGCAAAAAGGCTTTTCGATGGGGGACTGAATCTACTTTTACCTGAATCAGATATTGAGTCTGACCATTTATCAGAAAGCTTGACAGCAGCAACAACATTAGGAATCTCTTCATCATCTTCCTGTTGTTTTATGATTTCAGGGCTTCAGCCCCACTAACGATTTCAATTAGTTCGCTGGTAATATCTGCCTGACGGGCTTTATTATACTCTAGAGTCAGGCTGCGAATCATTTCCGTTGCATTATCCGTTGCCTGGTGCATCGCTGTCATTCGGGCTCCATGTTCAGCTGCCTGGGAATCCAGAATAGCTTTATGAAACTTTGCTTTCAGCGCTTGTGGCAGAATTTCTGTTACCAGCAGTTCAACCCCAGGCTCAAAAATGTAATTATGACGATAGCCATGAGAACTCTCTGATGGTTCAACCGGTTGGATTGGCAGAAACTGCTCACGAGTTATTTCCTGGGTTGCAGCATTCTTAAACTGATTATAAATCAGCTCTATACGATCATATTGACCGGCGAGAAACTGATCCATTAATCGGGTAGCGAGTTCGACACTATCCTGATAGGAAGGTTTTTCGATCACTTCATTCTCCTGTGGTAACCGGCCATAACCTCTGGTTCTCAAAAGCTCAGCGCCCTTTTTACCCAGCATCAAAAAATCCAGGTTGCCCATCGCGATTTTACCAGGGTAATGCTCATCGATAATTTCCAGGGTATGTCGAATGATATTCATATTAAAGCCACCACAAAGCCCATGGTTCGAAGTGATAACCACTAGGAGGATTCGATCGGGATGGCGCTGAGCAGCCAGCGGTGTGGCTACAGTTTCCTCAGACTCCAAGGCAATCACATCCATAATTTTATGGAGTTCAGCCTCATAGGGCCTCATACGGATGATGGCATTCTGGGCTCTTTTCAGCTTGGCGGCCGACACCATTTTCATGGCACTGGTGATTTGCCTAGTCGATTTAACCGTTGCGACCCGCTGTCTGATTTCCTTCAGGTTTGCCATAGCTCAATCAGCCTACTTTAGATATCTTGGAGTCAATTCTTTAACAACCTGGGTCATAGTCTCCATGGCCTCATCTGTCAGGTTGCCATTTTTCATTTCAGTCATCATTTCCGGATACCGTTCAGTCAGATGCTCAAGATACTCCTTTTCGAAATCACGTATCCGGTTCACCGGGATACTGGTAAGCAGGTTACGGGTTCCGCAAAACAGGATAGCAATCTGTTTTTCAACTGGATAAGGAGAATGCAGCTCCTGTTTCAGAATCTCCATATTTCGGGCTCCTTTTGCCAAAACACTAACAGTCGAAGCATCCAGATCGGATCCGAATTTCGAGAAAGCTTCCAGTTCGCGGTATTGTGCCTGGTCAAGTTTCAACGTCCCGGCCACTTTTTTCATTGATTTGATTTGGGCACTGGCTCCCACCCTGGATACAGATATCCCAACATTCACGGCCGGTCTGATACCCGCGTTGAAGAGGCTTGATTCCAGGAATATCTGCCCATCGGTTATGGAGATCACATTGGTCGGGATATAAGCCGACACGTCACCTGCTTGGGTTTCGATGATCGGCAGGGCTGTCAGAGATCCGCCACCTTTCACTTTCGGCCGGAGTACCTCCGGAAGATCGTTCATTTTTTGTGCAACCTCATCATTTTCAATGATTTTAGCAGCCCGCTCCAGCAATCTGGAGTGAAGGTAGAATACGTCGCCAGGATAAGCTTCGCGGCCTGGTGGGCGGCGTAGCAGGAGGGAGACTTCGCGATAGGAGACGGCTTGTTTTGAGAGGTCGTCGTAGATGATCAGTGCTTCCCGCCCACTATCGCGGAAAAATTCGCCGACGGCGGTACCAGCAAACGGGGCATAAAACTGGAGTGCTGCCGGGTCGCTGGCGGTAGCCATCACAATAACGGTATAATCCATCGCCCCATGCTCTTCGAGCGTTCGGGCAATCTGGGCTACGGTCGATCCTTTTTGTCCGATAGCCACATAGATGCAGTAAACCGGCTTACCTTTTTGGTAAAACTCCTTCTGGTTGATGATCGTATCCACCGCGATGGATGTTTTGCCTGTTTGGCGATCGCCAATGATCAGCTCTCGCTGGCCCCGTCCGATTGGAATCATTGCATCGATAGCTTTGATACCGGTTTGCAGCGGGGTTTTCACTGGTTGCCTGTAGATCACCCCCGGTGCTTTCCGTTCGAGTGGCAGATCCACCAAATCGCCTTCAATCGGGCCCTTCCCGTCGAGCGGCTGACCGATGGTATTAATTACACGGCCCAAAAGCCCCTCCCCAACAGGTATTGAAGCAATTTTCCGGGTTCGCTTAACCTGGTCACCCTCCCGAATTCCACTTGACGGACCGAGCAAAACAGCACCGACATTATCTTCTTCCAGGTTCAGGACGATACCCATAACCCCATTGTTAAATTCAATCATTTCATTACTCTGGACATGGGATAATCCAAAGATCCTGGCAATTCCGTCACCTACCTGCAACACCGTTCCAACCTCTTCCAGGCTAGCGCCCAGGTTAATCCCCTCCATTTGTAGTCGCAAGATGCGGGATATCTCCGCCGGTTTTATCGTGGACATAATTTGACTAATACTTTGATTCGCTTAACTCTTTTCTAACGGTTTTCAACTGTCTTAATATGCTGGCATCCAATTGTTGGTCCTCCACCTGCAGGATTAAACCTCCAATCAGTTCCTCCCGGATTTCCAGGCTCAAAACAATATCAGAATGCGTACTCTGAGCCAGATGAGCCGTGATCTCCTCAATCATTGCTTCGCTTATCGGCCTGGCTGTAACGATTTTGGCTTCAACAATCCCTCGTTTTTCTTTCAACAGCTGATCGTATAGCCTCACCACCGGATCGAGATAAGCCTCCCGTCGGCGACCGACTAATAAGTCGAGGAACTCAATCGTCAAATCATTGACCAGCCCACTCAGAACTTCGCCCAACAGTCGGATTTTCGCTGTACTGGCCATCGCCGGCGAAGAAAGCATGGCACGAAACTCGAGAGAATTATCTCTTAGGCTCTGCACCGCGGCAAGGTCTTTCCTGACCTCCTCATCAAGCCCTCGGTCATATGCTAACGAAAATAGTGCCCTGGCATAGCGGGCGGCAATCCGTGTTTCAACCATTGGCTAATTCATTTTCAGATCCTTGAGTTGATCACGGATCATTGATTCCTGTTCCCGCTTATCGGCCAGCTCCCGTTTAAGAATCTTCTCAGCAATCCCGACCGAAAGATCGGCCACCTGCTGGCGGATCTCGTTGATGGCAGCATTTTTCTCCTGGCGGATCTGGTTCTTCGCCAGATCAAGTAACCGGGCCGATTCAGCAGAAGCTTCTACGTGAGCCTTTTCGATGATCTCTTCACGAATGCGCCGGGTTTCAGCCAACAGATTGTCGCGCTCGGCGCGACTCTGCTCCATCAGCTCCTCATGGCCAGCTTTCAGTTTTGACATCTCCGTTCTGGCTGACTGAGCCGCTTCAAGAGCCTCATTGATCGACTGTTCCCTTCGGTGAAGCATCGAAAGGATGGGCCCCCAGGCAAATCGTCTCAAAAGAAAAAAGACGATCGCAAAGGCTAACACCATCCAGAAGATGGTTCCATAATCTGGTGATACTAATCCCATTGTCTCAATTTTTAACAGTTACAACCACACGATTGCGGTTTAGAACCGCACGACTAGGCAAGAAAGACAACCAGCAGACAAACAATCATGGCAAAAAAGGCAGCCCCTTCAACCAGAGCAGCCGCCACGATCATGTTTGAACGGATATCGCCCGCCGCTTCAGGTTGACGAGCAATTGACTCCATCGCACGATTTCCAATCTGACCAATTCCGAAAGCAGCCGCCATGGCAGCCAGTGCGGCACCTAAAGCAGCACCCATTTGAGCCAGTGCAACATTCGATGTTGCCTGTAACAAAAGAAGAATGAAACTTAGCATACAGCTGATTTATTTAATGTTAACTAATTACGCATGAGCCTCCTCATGGGCCATCCCAAAATAGAGGGCCGATAGAAGGGTGAACACATATGCCTGAATAAACGATACCAGGATCTCCAACAAGGTCATGAACACATAAAAAATAACCGAAAGGACCGATACACCATAGCCGGCTATCCAGTTCATCTGACCAAAAATGAAAATGATAACAATGAAGCTGAGCATAATGAAATGGCCAGCTAAAATATTGGCAAAGAGCCGGATACACAAAGAAAAAGGTTTGGTGAATATTCCCAGCAACTCAATGAACGGCATCAATGGAATAGGAAATTTCAGCCACCACGGCACCCCGGGGGCGTTAAAGATATGTTTCCAGTAATTCCGGTCGGCCGTAAAGGTCGTGACGAGGAAAGTTGCCACCGCTAAAACCCCGGTAATGGCAATGTTCCCAGTCACGTTAGCACCTCCAGGCGGTATCGGAATGATCCCCAACAGATTGTTGGTCAGGATAAAGAAAAACACTGTCAACAGGAACGGCATGAATTTTTCGTACCGTTGATGTCCAATTGAGGGTATAGCGATATCATCCCGAACAAACAGGATGACGGGTTCGACAAGCGACTGGAATCCGGTGGGGGCACGATTGGGACTATTCAGATACTTGCGAGCCATCGGTATGAATATCAACAAGATAATCAACATACTGATCAACATCGCAAAGACGGTTTTAGTGATGGAAAGATCCACAGGGCGACCGATTCCGGCTATTTGATGGCCCTCTTCATCCACACGGACGATTTTCCCTTGGTACTTGCCTTCTTTGGCTATGGCGAATCCTTTGTAGGACGCCTCACCATGATGAAACCTAGACGACAGAAAGATGTTGAGCCCCTGCTCCTTAGTGTAGAGAATCACTGGTAGCGGAATACTGACATGGGTTTTCCCTGCCGTCAGCACATGCCACTCATAGGAGTCCATCACATGCTGCAGGATAAAATCGCCAGGGTCAAAAATCTCCTTTCTCTCACCCTTCGGATGATTGTCTGTGGTGTCCGATAACGGTTCATCTATTCCGTAGCCGGGCGTCGCCATTAGGAGAAACATCGCCAGCGCAACAATCCATCTCATGATCCCCATAATTTTAAACAAGGTAGCAAAAGTACTAAAAGTCAGGTTCCACTGTTCCGCACCATCCGATTTAAAGCCCAACTCTCAAAAACAACGTAGGCAATATAAATAGCAAAAGCACTGACAACAAAAGGCACTGAGCTTCTTTTGTGTAACAACATCCAGACAGCCAGAAAGATAAGAATGACTATCATCTTAACGGTTTTAAAAGCCAGATAATAGGTGTTGAACCCAGATGCCTTCCCGGCCTTTGTTTTGTTGGTCAGGATTACCTGGCCAGCCAAGGTGATGGCAGCCACAAATATCAAGTAAACTGGGAGGATCCAGGGCATTCCGGTTGGAACAAGCCAAGCAAACAGTATCCAGGCCAGTAACAGCAGTGTCACTGTCAGAATCGACAGGTGGACTAGGTAGTTAGATAATGTGTATGGTTTCATTTTAGGAGGTCTTTAATCAATAGATAGAGTGTCAGGACTAGTCCACCGACCGAGAAGATCACGGTAAAGATCAGGTAGCCGGTGTTAATCCATTTATCGAAAAGCATACCTATAAAAAAAGCAGTCAGAACGACTGCAATTAGCTTAAAAGCCAGGTTTGAGTACCGGGCATACTCCCGCAGGGATTTTTTCGCCTGGTCAAGATCTTTTTGTTGTGGTGGCTTCTTTTGTTTTTCCATCCGGTGTACCCTCCATTCGGCAGGTTCCAAAGAAAAAGGCACCGGGTTCAATAGACAGCCGCTGGGTATTGATATCTCCGGTAATTTTCGCAGATGCTTTCAGGCT
>JAAYIP010000342.1 GCA_012523435.1 Bacteroidales bacterium
CCATACTACATTCGGTGGTCCAGGTCAGGGTAGCCAAAGCCAATCCAGGAGTTGAGAGGACCTGGTTAAAGACAGCTGGGTTGTTGTCGAATGTGAGCGGGCCTCCGGTTGCCGTTAAAACGATAGAATCGCCATTAGGATCGGATGCTCTGATTTCCCGGGAGAACTCTTCACCGGCCACAACGCAGAACTTTCCCTCCCCACTAATCTCAGGCGGCTTATTATCGGACACATACACCTCAATTTGCATATCCCGTTGAATTCGTCCAATTCTGATTCCACCCCGCCATTCCTCAATAGTCATCGCAACATTATATTTTCCGATTTCAGTTGGGGCCGACCATATAAGGTCACCGGTACGTTCATCCACAACCAGAGAATCGCTGAAAGGCGGATAAGTATATCCGGCAATCTCACGGCCATCCTCGGCGGTACAGACAGACAGCTTATAAGATAATGAATCGCCATCCGGGTCGAAGGCAGCCGGATTATGGATAAAGGGATGCCCGATGGCAGCTTTGTCGATGGGAGGGTTGAGTAAAACCGGTGTGCTGTTACGCCCGATATTAGGGCTGATCACCAGGATCGTTTTAATGGAGAAGACAACATTGACCGAATTAGGAATATTTTTAACACCTCGATTTCGATTCGGGTCTTCTACCACAATCTGATAAGTTCCTGGCCCCGGATAGGAATGCTCCCACACATATCGATTCCTTTTGTAATAGTTGGGCAAAAAGACCTCCTCAATACGAGGCACATAGGCGCGCGTCCCGTCGCCAAACTGAACATCCAGGCTATCCCGATCGGCCACCAATTCTGGACCAGTTGAAGTGTAGGTAATCACCGTAATCCGGAATGTTAGATCGTTTAGTTGTTCATAAGTGATCTCTCCGGCACGGTTATGAGTAGCCAGAGCCGGGAAAGGCCCGGCTAATAACAATAGGATGAGGAGAAAAACGGGAAACCCACGCATTCTGAATCGTAAAAACCTGATGGAGCAATCAAATATCATACCTATTGTTTCAGAGTAATGAGGGTTTCCGGTTCTTTTTTGTTGAACTGATTTGCCGACTGAAACGGTCCCATGGTAAAGATGAACAAATTCTTCTGATCGGTGAACAGCTCAAAGAGAATGGTATTGCGAACCAAGAGAGAAGTAGCAGGAGGGTCGGCTTTGAAGGTAACTGTCAGCAATACTGCATCCTTCTGGGTTTTAAGACTTTCGAACTCCCAAACTGTTGCAGGGATCTTCCGATCATCGAACTGGATAGAGAGAGCCTCCCCAAGCCACTGAAGCATGACTTTGCCAAAATCTGCTGACCTGCTAGTTTTTGGAAGAGGATTAGAATACTGGATCGTCTGTTCCAAAGAATTCTGAAAATCATCCGTAAAAACCTTGACAGTCAGCTCCCACTCTAGCTGAGCCTCATTAAACTCCAGGTTGGTAAATGACAAGTGTAACGGATGAGCCACCAAGAGGGTCGGAATCATCAGCAAGAACACCAAAAAACGCCATTTTTGTCTCATCACACAAACGATTACCCTGTAAAATTAATACTTTTACCCCGATCG
>JAAYIP010000343.1 GCA_012523435.1 Bacteroidales bacterium
CCTGATTGGATTCCTGATAAGCCAACTCAAGCTTTGGAGAGTACTTGGTAATGGTATCCAGCAGCCTGGAATCGAAATATCCACCTTTCTGCAGGCTTTCGGCCAGCTGGGATTTCGCAGCATAATAAGTAAAGAACTCCTTGTAAGCCTCTTTCTTACGAGATAGATTCTTAATATCGTTAGTAAATTTGTTCTTAGGGTAATGGAGTGTTGAAATTATCTCGCTGGTAATCAATATTCTATTTGAAAAACAAGGTTGGATTTGATCGAGAAGATATGCTGTTTCGTAGGTTGTTGAAAAGAGTCTTCCATGGTTCTCCAGTAGTGCTTCGCCTGAAGTTCCGCTTAATGATCGGAGGGGATACTGCATGAGCATAGGCATCAGCGAGATGAATAGTTCAAAATTCTCTTGCAGCACGTTAACATCACGGGTCAAAAAATATTTTGTAAGATTGATTTCAGTTCGATCCGCGATGGTTACAAGGTAATCCTCAAAAGAGCGGGGAGCATTGTTTCCTTTTTTGTAGGGGGTTCCCCAGTTCAGAGCTTCGGCACGTTGATTATACTCTTCTGCCTCACTCAGATTATTAAGCTTAAAATTAGTGTAGGCAAGGTTATTCAAAGACTGTATGAGCGGAATAAGGTTGTCGTCATCTATTTTTTTCCGTAGGAGATAGGATTGAGTAAAGTGTTCAAGACTTTGGGTGAGATCATTCTTAGCGAGAAAATGATTCCCGAGGTTATTCAAAACCAACGCAATCATCAGGGAATCATTTGATTCTTGGTAGAGGTCGAGGCTTTTATGGTAATACTCTAGGGCTAACGAGTCATTTTCGCGGGAATCATAAACCAGGGCTAGATTGTTATAAGAGTTAGCCAGGTCCGATTGGCTTCCAAATTCCTTTTTTAATGCAATGGATTCATTAATGAAGGTGACTGCCTTTTGGGAATATCCAAGATGGAGGTAACATAAGCCGATGTTGCCCAGGATCTCCGATTTCATGATAGAGGTGAGCTCTTGTGTATCCGTCTTAAGGGCTTGTAGATATAAGAAGTAACACTTTTCATAATCCATCAGATTATAATGGGCAAATCCGAGGTCATTGAGGTAATATAGTGTCAACTTCTGATAATCCGGATTCGCCTGACTCAGTTCGAGACATTTAAGTAAATGATTGATTTCAAGGTCGTAGCGATTTTCTGAACGGTAAATTTTTGCTAGATGATTATGCGCGTACAGGATTTTACCGGAGTCTTGAAGACGACCTGATTCGGACAGTTCCAGAAAGATGGAATATAAATCTTTGGATAATCCGTAATCTTGTTTGTAGAAGCTTTGCTGAGCTCTCTGGAATAGTCCGTTTAGGAATAGTGTTTCGGATTCGATTTTGGAGGAGGCGCTACTTGTTTGATTGACTGAGGGCTGGCATAATGCTGAAAAAGGCGTGCAGAGGATAAGTAGAATAGTAGTCTTCTTCAACAGAGTTTGCCCAATAGCTGCAAAACTGATAAACATTTTTCTGGTTTAGAAAGCTTGGTTCCGGACGTCGATTGAAGTTTAACTTTCCCACCTCCAGGGGGCCTTGTTGGATGTCTGAGTCTGGCGGGAAAAAAGGATCCCCCTGGCAGTGGAAAGTTTAGCTTGGGAAGCTAAAACTGGAAATTCTGAGCAATATTTTCGCAGTTGACCTCTCTTCTAAAATTTCTTAGATTTGAGATCCTGCTCAGTATTAACATTAAACCTTTAAAAGAACAATTAACAGTGCAAATGTACGATCAACTTTGACAAAACATGAAAAAGCTACCCTTCTTTGAAAGGTCATTCGTCAAAAAGTTAACAAACGTCCATTTGTTGCGGATTGCAGAAGCCCTGTCTGAGCAGGTATATCAGGAGCCTGAGCCCGGATTGCTTACCGGATTGGCGGGTCAGAGCATTTTCCTCTACCATTATGGCCAAACAACCGGGTCGGACCGATACGAAAACTTGGGTTTTCTGGCTATTCAAAGGGTCCTTGAAATGATTGACAACGGTTTCTCCTGGCCATCGTATGCTGCCGGATTGGCTGGTATTCGATATGCTTTGAAATACCTAGAGCAAAGAGGCTTTCTATCAACGGATTACAGTAATGCCTTGGATGGGATGAAACCTCTCTTGGAACAGTATGCCGCAGATCGATTGCGGGAGGGCGATTTTGACTTTCTGCACGGAGCCTTGGGCATTCTCATGTATCCTGACCAGAGTCCAGGAAAAGAGCCTGAAATCGTTCTCGACGACCTTCTGAGGCAGGCAATCATCCCTGCCGAAAATCAATTGGCTTGGTTCTCAACAAACCCAAAAACCGGAGTCCAGGAGATAAACCTAGGATTAGCACATGGCGTTCCAGGTATCCTTTTATTACTCAGTCGGTTTAAGTCGGCTGTGGAATTGGAGCCCATTGTTAACTTTTTGCTGGACAATAGGTTAACGAATTCACCAAATGGTTCCGTCTTCCCTCACCGTTTGATTAAAGGTGAACCCGATAA
>JAAYIP010000344.1 GCA_012523435.1 Bacteroidales bacterium
AAACATCAACAACAATGGAACGAATCGACCCTGAATTCAAAAAAGAGCCCCGCACCGGTCACCCGGTGTTCGACCGCCGCAGGATGATCAACAGCCGGCGCAGCTGGGGCGTCGTCCTGGTTCTTCTGGGCCTCCTACTGCTGGCCAATGTGTTTAACCTGCTGCCCTTTGGCGTCTGGCGCGTACTCTTCTCTTGGGAGATGCTCCTGATCGTGATCGGAGTGCTGTCGCTGGTGAACAACCGGAGTGCTGTTCCAGGCGTGATCCTGATCGCCCTGGGCCTTTACTTTATGGGACTCCATTACTGGGAGATACCCTATTATCTGAAGCGTGCGTTCTGGCCTGCCTTGCTCTTGATCTTTGGTATCTATCTGATTATCAGTCCTCCAAGATATTTGCGGCATTGGCATAAACCGCAGAAAGGTGAGGACAGCCGGGATTTTATCGATGAGGTGAGCGTCTTTTCGGGCGGCGACCGGATCATCACCTCTCAGAATTTTAAAGGTGGCCGCATTGTCAGCGTCTTCGGAGGCTCCAAAATCAACCTGATGAATGCTCGATTGGCAGAAGGGGAGCAGATCCTCGACACCCTGAGCGTTTTTGGCGGGTCGAATATCATTGTCCCGGCCAGTTGGACGGTGAAGCTGGAGGTTACCTCAATCTTCGGAGGCTATTCGGATAAGCGTGAACGACTCCCAAACCTCGTTTACGATCAGAACACCATGCTGGTGATCAAAGGTTTGGCTATCTTTGGAGGCGGTGAGGTCAAATCCTACGGTCTCTGATGCATGAAAAACCCTTTTCTGATTAGCTTAACCAATACGCTGATTTATTTAGCAGTATGGATCCTGATTGCCGGGGTCCATGCTGTTATTTTATGGATCGTCACCGGCATGGAGCCGGGTCCGGCCGTGATCGACAGCTTGGTGTATAACATCCTGTTTGCAGGTATCGGCCTATCACTTTGGTATTCCATCCGGTATTACAATATGGAGCGTGATACCATTGCCAGCCGGCTGCTGAATCATGCCCTGATCGCCTTGGTGGTGCTGGGCGTTTGGCTCGGGGTGGGGCACCTCGTGCTGAGAAGTATCCTGGCATCCAATTCCGGATATCTGGAGTTTCTTGACAGCTCCATGCCCTGGAGAGCCATCACCGGAGTCTTTCTTTATAGCATTGTGGTGATGGTCTATTACCTCTACATCAACTCCGAAGACCGCCAGGAGCGCATCCGTAAGGAGTCGGCTCTCCAGTTGCAGGTCCGCGAAGCTGAAATCGAAAGCCTGAAATCACAAATCAATCCACACTTCCTGTTCAACAGCCTGAATTCTGCCTCCTCGCTGATCTCCCGAGAGCCGGCTCAGGCGCGTGAAATGATTGTCCGATTGTCATCATTCCTTCGTTACTCTTTAGAAACCAGAAGTTCAGGTATCACCACCCTGGAAAAGGAGTTAGAGAATATTCGTTATTATCTTGAAATCGAGAAAGTTAGATTTGGCGACCGGCTCCATTTCGACCTGACAGTTCCAACGGCTTGTCAGGGGAAAACCCTCCCGCACATGATCCTGCAACCCCTCGTGGAGAACGCCATTAAGCACGGTGTTTATGAAAGCACTGAGCCGGTGCGGATCAATCTGGCGACAACCCTAAGCACTAACGGAGAGCTGGTGGTGGAGTTGACCAATGATTTTGATCCAGAAGCAGCCCCACGCAAGGGCAAAGGCATCGGTCTGATCAACACCAGGAATCGGCTGATGCTGGAGTATGACTGCTCCGATTGCCTTGAGATCGACAAAAAAGCAACGACCTACACCGTGAGGTTGAGGATTCCCCAAACCGTAAGAAATGAAAGAGCCGTTTAAAGTTTTGATTATTGACGATGAGGAGCCGGCCCGGGAGCTGATCCGCTTGTTTATCCAGCCCTTTGCTGAGGAAGTTAGTGTAGTGGGCGAGTGCTCCAACGGATTTGAAGGCATCAAAGCGATCCAGTCGCTACATCCTGATCTGCTGTTCCTTGATATCCAGATGCCGAAAATATCTGGTTTTGAGATGTTGGAGCTACTCGATGAGGTGCCTCAAGTGATTTTCTCCACCGCCTTCGACGAATATGCCCTTCGGGCTCTTGAACACAACGCGGTGGATTATCTGCTGAAACCCTATTCGGCCGAACGATTTGAACAGGCTGTCAATAAAGCACTTGAGCGCCTCCGGGCAAAGCAGCTCCCCGATCCGGGCATTCAACACATGACCGGCGGATCCCTGCCTGATGGCCAATACCTCGAGCGATTGGTGGTGAAAACCGGTCAGAAAGTGCGCGTGATAAGCATCGAGGAGGTGGAGTATTTTGAGTCGGAGGATGATTATGTGATGATCTGCACGGCTAATGGGCGGTTTATGAAACAGATCACCCTGACCTATCTCGAAGAGCACCTGTCTCCGGAAGAGTTTCTCCGCATCCACCGTTCCTGTATTGTTCGCATTAACCGCATCGTTCAGCTGGACCCATACGATAAAGTCACGCAAGTGCTAGTCATGCAATCGGGCATAAAAATCCTTGCCAGCAAATGCGGGATGAAACGGTTAAAGGAGGTGCTTGGTTTTTAGTGACGGGTCTTCTCAGTGAATCATCTTGTACCCGATACCCCTTACATTCATGATCTCCACTTTGGGATCACCCTGAAGGTGTTTACGCAGTTTGGTGATGAACACATCCATGCTCCTGGCGTTGAAAAAATTGTCGTCGCCCCACACTTTCTTCAGCACCAACGCGCGTTCAACCACCTGATTCTTATTGATACACAGGAGTTTGAGGATTTCCGCTTCGCGATGTGTCAGCTTGGTGGTCTGTCCTCGTAGCTGAAGGGTCTGTTTCTTATGATCAAACTGATAATTACCGATCTGGAACAGGAAATTATCGTCATCCATCTTCATGGTGACGGTGGGTTCGGTGAGGCGAGCCTTGATTCGCACGATCAACTCCTCAATGCTGAAGGGCTTTTTGATGTAATCATTTCCTCCGATTTCAAAGCCTTTAACGACATCGACGGTTTGGGACCGGGCAGTGAGGAAGATGATCGGGGTGGTGGAATCGGTGCGGCGGATCTCTTGTGCCAAGGTGAATCCGTCTTTTTCCGGCATCATGATATCGAGGAGGCAGATATCAGGGTTGAACTCGTGGAAGGCCTGTAGCCCTGCTTTGCCGTCCTGGCAATAACGCACATCAAAATCACG
>JAAYIP010000345.1 GCA_012523435.1 Bacteroidales bacterium
GCCGGGACTCAAAACCTGATGGTGATCCCATTTACTAAACAGTTTGCCAGCCTTACCGCCGATCAGTTTATCCAAAATATCCTGGTACATCAGATCAAACCCCAACTGATACTCGCAGGCGAAGATGTCCGGTTTGGAGCCGATGCTTCCGGCAACCGGGCCTTGCTATCCGCCGCCGGTCAACATCATGGCTGGGAATTACACCTATTGAATTCTCAAATGCTTGGAAATGAGCGGATCAGCTCCTCGCGCATCAGAAAGAGCCTGCTTGCAGGAGATCTCGATTCGGCAAACTACCTACTCGGATATCCTTATCAGATCGAAGGGAAAGTCGGCCCAGGAAAACAAATCGGAAGATCCATCGGATTCCCGACAGCTAACATTGACTGTTGCCTAGAACATAAACTGGTTCCTGCTGATGGCGTTTATGCTGTTCAGACAACCCTCGGAGATCAAATTCTCCCTGGAATGCTCAATATAGGAGTCAGGCCTACTTTGCCCGGACAATCCAGCCGGACTATCGAGGTTCACCTTTTCGATGTCGATCAGGACCTGTACGGCGAAACTTTACGAATTAGCTTTATCAAGAGACTTCGTGATGAAATGAAGTTTTCTGGCCTTGAGGCACTTCGCCAACAACTGGAACAGGATCGACTTAATGCAATACGAGCACTGGCTTTTAGGTAATTCGTGCCAAAATTCGTAATTTTGCGGTTCAAAAATTTCCAGATGAATTCGAAAGATACCATTATCGCCGACTATAAGATCAGGGATATCAACTTGGCCGAATGGGGCAGGAAAGAGATTGCACTGGCCGAAGCCGAAATGCCCGGACTCATGTCACTGAGAGAAAAGTATGGACAGTCCAAACCTCTGGCAGGAGCCCGGATTACCGGTTCGCTGCACATGACAATCCAGACGGCTGTTTTGATTGAAACCCTGGTTGAGCTTGGTGCCGAAGTGCGCTGGGCTTCCTGTAATATCTTTTCTACCCAGGATCATGCTGCAGCTGCAATGGCCGCAGCCGGAATCCCTGTCTTTGCTTGGAAGGGCGAGACGTTAGATGAATACTGGTGGTGCACGCTTCATGCACTCTCCTTCCCGGGAGGTCAGGGCCCAACCCTGATTGTGGATGATGGTGGTGACGCAACCCTAATGGTCCACCTGGGTGCGAAAATTGAGAAAGAGGGCAGCATCGCAATGGATGAGTCTGACGAAGGCGATGATTTCAAAGCGTTGCTCCGATGCCTAAACAAAGTTCGGGCAACTGAACCGGATCGGTTTACCCGGATTGCTTCAGGTATCAAAGGGGTGTCAGAAGAGACAACAACCGGAGTCCACCGGCTGTACCAGATGCTCGAGGAGGGTTCGCTACTGTTTCCCGCCATCAATGTCAATGATAGTGTTACCAAATCCAAGTTTGATAATCTTTACGGTTGCCGCGAATCCCTTGCCGACGGAATCAAAAGGGCTACGGATATCATGATTGCCGGTAAGGTGGTGGTGGTTTGTGGCTATGGGGATGTTGGGAAAGGCTGCGCTCGCTCGATGAAAGGATTTGGCGCTCGGGTCGTGGTCAATGAAATCGACCCGATCTGTGCCCTTCAAGCTGCCATGGAAGGATTTGAAGTTAAACCACTTGAGGAGTCCCTTGATGAAGGTGATATTTTTGTCACCGCAACCGGAAACCGTGATGTGATTACCCTGAAGCACATGGAGCAAATGAAAGACAAAGCCATCGTGTGCAATATTGGTCACTTCGATAACGAAATTCAGGTCGGGCCCTTGGAAAATTCTCCCGGTATCAGCCGTATCAACATCAAACCTCAGGTTGATCAGTATGTTTTTGCTGATGGTCACTCTATCATCCTGCTGGCCGAGGGAAGGCTCGTTAACCTGGGCTGTGCTACCGGTCATTCCAGCTTTGTGATGAGCAACTCCTTTACTAACCAGGTACTGGCTCAGATAGACTTGTGGCAGAATCCCCGCGATCTGGGGGTTTACAGGCTCTCAAAAGTGCTGGATGAAGAGGTAGCCAGATTGCATCTGAACCATGTGGGCGCTCGTCTAACCACGCTCACTGCAGAACAGGCCCGTTATATCGGAGTACCTAAAGAGGGGCCGTTTAAACCGGATCACTACCGCTACTAAATAGCTCAATTAAAGATTCTTACAGTATTTTGGGTCTGAGCAGTCTGGTACTCTTTTAGAGGCCACCGGGCCGGGCCTTTCGTGACGTACCCGTCCATGACCGAATATTCCGATCCACAGCAGGGACACACCAGGTAAAAGCCGGTCTCTTCGTCCAGCTGAACTTTACAGGTCCCATAAGGTTCATTGGTACAGGTGAGATCCAGGGCGATAAAATCATCGGGGTCCCCCATCGTCTTCCTATATAATATTATACCTAGATTTCCTTCATCCGGCAGGATCAGATGACTGCCCGGAACCCGCAAATGGTAGTTCGAAGGATTGGTCAGATAGACGGTGTAATTGACCGGAACATACGGAACCGGAATCTGTCTTTCCCGGTCGCAGCTAGACCCCGTCAGGAAGACAAGTGTTAAAATTGAAATGTATGTTACAGATTTCCAGATCATAAGACATTATACCCTTTGAGGGAGTGCGGTTTATTCGACAAATTTATTTTTTTTTGATGGATAAACCGATTACTACTAACTTTGAAAACATGGACATTAGTATTGATACCCTGATATATATTGTGATCGGGGTGGTATTTGTCCTGGCACAGGTGATCCGAAGGCGCAAAGCCGTTCAGTCGGCTGAAGCTGTACCCGTTGAGCCACCGCCCGTTGAGAGAGAAGAGGATCCTGAGGATTTTTGGAAAAAATTCCTTGGTGTAGATGAACTCACAGGGCCGAAGCCAGAATCGATCACCCAGTCTCCCGCAGGACAAACTAATGATCCGGAGCCCTTCTCTCCCCAATGGAACCAATTGGCCGGAAGGCGCCGAGTAACTGTAGCGCCTGTGCCGTCTCTGACGGATCAATCCGTTTCACCAGATGATACCGAGTCTGGTTTACAGGACAAAGGGGAAAAAGAAGAACCGGGTTTTGACTTGCGGAGCGCTGTCATACACTCGGTCATTCTCGAACGCAAGTACGTTTAATGATAGAAAAGACAGTTTTTTTTAAACGAAAGTGTTGGCAATTTAGTGTGAATATGTTTACATTTACGCACTTCTACCGTGAGGTAGATTGTTGTTGCAGTAACTAATGTCAAATTTTTGATTATGTTTCGAAAATTACTCCTTGTAGTTGTAGCCGCCGTTTTAGCTAACGGCGTGTTTGCTCAATCCGGAACCTTCAGAGGAAAAGTGATTGACAAAGCCACCGGGGAGCCGATTCCGTTTGCAGCCGTTGTGATGCTCTCGGGTGAATCGATCCTGGTCGGAACTCAGTCCGACATTGACGGAAACTATACTCTTAAGCCGATTCCTCCAGGAAAATGGACCCTGAAGGCTCAGGTTGTCGGGTATCAATCCCTGGAAATTAACGATGTTGTGGTAAGAGCAGACAGAGTTGAATTGTTTGACCTTGAGTTGTTTACCAAAACCGAGCAAATTGATGAGGTACAGGTTGTAGCCTACAAAATACCTCTGATCGACAAGGACAACACCCAAACCGGTGAAACAGTGACATCTGACGACATTGAGAAGATGCCAGGCCGGTCGGTTATGCAGGTGGCTTCCACCGTGGCCGGGGTTTCGTCTAGGGATGGTAACAGCGTTGGAAACATTCGCGGTGCCAGGGATGGTGGTAACGTCATCTTTGTCGATGGTATCCGCGTAACCGGTAGTACTAACATCCCAAAATCAGCCCAGGAACAAATCCAGGTGATCACCGGAGGGATGTCGGCTAAGTACGGAGACGTCACCGGAGGGATCGTCAGCATTACCACCAAAAACGCAGCCCCGACATTCAACGGAGGCTTCGAAGTGGAAACTTCTGAGCTCCTGGATCAAAACAGGGGAAGCCTCGGATCTTTCCACCTGACTGGTCCACTGGTAAGGGTAAATGATAAGGATGGCCGCAAAAGAACATTGGTGGGATTCTTCTTGGGAGCTGATGTCCGGTACGACCGGAACCCAACAAATGATTTCAGCTTTAATGGAACTCCTCACCCCTTCTACCGGGTGAAAGATTCAGTAAAGCAAGCCCTGATCGCACAACCGGTAATCCCAAGTGCCCAGGGTGTGGTGAAATATAGAGGTGAATTCCTGAGATCAGACGCTTTCGAACAAATCACCTTTCATGATGGATACCAGTCTAAAGGCGGAACATTCAACATGAAACTCACCGTGAACTTTACCCCAATGATCGATCTTACCTTTGGTGGATATATCAATGTGTATGATAATATTGGATATAGTTACTCCAACTCCATGTTCAATTGGGAGAACAACGGGCGCTCCTACGGGTACGACTGGCGTGCATGGGCTCGCCTGACCCAGCGCTTCTCCGATAGATCACCTGCTCAGGAGGAACGGTCAGCTAACCTGATCACTAATGCCTACTATCAAATCCAGGCACAGATCCAGAAGAGCAAAGGCTGGAGCGAATCGCAACGACATGGGAAAGATATCTGGAACTACGGATATGTTGGGAAATTCGAAACCGTGAGAGAACCAACTTACGCATGGGTTGATACCCTCTCCGGATATCCCAATGGAGTATGGGCTATGAATACCTACCGCGATGCCCTGTACAAATTTACCCCGGGAGATCTTAACCCTGAACTGGCTAACGTAACTTCACAATATTATAACTCCTGGGATAACGAGGTTGGACACTACCAGAACTATACTCAGGTTATCGGCGGAGGCGGCCTGATCAACGGGATGAACCTTGGATCAGTCTACTCCATGTTCGCTCTTCCCGGACAACAATATAACGGTTATGGTATGAGCGATAATACAACTTTTAGTATTAATGCTTCAGGATCCGCTGATATCTAAAACCACGAAATCTCCTTCGGTTTTGAGTTCGAGCAACGCGATAACCGGAGCTGGAGTGTTAACCCATTCGGCTTGTGGGGGCTTGCACGCCAGTTGGTTAATACTCAACTGGATCAGCTCGACACCGAGAATCCAATTCCGGTTTACGACGATAGCGGAGTATTTATGGACACCATTAATTATAACCTCCAGTATAACCCAACCGATCATAAGATGTTCGACAAAAAACTGCGCGAACACCTTGGACTGGTTGTGGATGGAACCGAATGGATTGATGTCTTTTCACTTGATCCCAGCGACTTGGATCTGACTTACTTCAGCCCGGATGAACTGCTCAATAACGGATCATCATTAGTGGGATATCGTGGTTATGACCAGTACGGAAACCGGCTGAAAGAAAAACCAACGTTCGAGGATTTCTTTAGTGCAAAAGATGAAAATGGCTATTACAAACGCTTGATCGCACCCTATCAACCAATTTACGCTGCTGGTTATATCCAGGATAAATTTGCTTTCAACGACCTGATTTTTAATATCGGTGTACGCGTTGATCGATATGATAACAACCAATACGTGCTGAAAGATCCTTATAGCCTGTATGAAACGAAAAAGGTGAGCGATGTTGCTGGTAGTATGAACCCGACTGGTTCCCACCCGGCAAACATGGGTGAAAATTATGTGGTCTATGTCGATGATGTTCAAGACCCCTCCACCATCAATGGTTATCGCAGCGGCGATACCTGGTTTAATGCTTATGGGGTGGAAGTCACTGACCCGGCTTTGATCTATTCATCTACTGGAATTGCACCTTATGTTGTTAATCCCGATAACGTTCAGAAAAGTGAAATAACGGTCGATGCGTTTGAGGATTATACACCACAAATTGCAGTTCTGCCACGTATCTCGTTCTCGTTCCCGATTTCTGACGAAGCTTTGTTCTTTGCTCACTACGACATTCTGGCCAGAAGGCCGGGTGGTACGTTCGACCCGACAACCTATTTCTACCTGGCTAACAACCCGGGATCGACGGTTGGCAATCCGAACTTGAAACCAGAGAAGACCATCGACTATGAATTGGGATTCCAGCAACGCCTGACTAACTCATCTTCATTGAAAATTTCTGCTTACTATCGTGAACAGCGCGATATGCAGCAGGCAATCAGAGTGCTCGGAGCCTTCCCGGTGAGCTACTTCAGCTACGGTAACGTCGACTTTGGTACTGCTAAAGGATTATCCGTTTCTTACGATTTGAGAAGAACCGGCAACGTGACTCTACGTGCCAACTATACTCTCGGATACTCCTCAGCTACCGCTTCAAGCTCCGGCCAGATGATGAATATCCTTCGATCAAACCAACCGAATCTGAGGATTTTGGCCCCGACCAACTGGGATCAGCGTCATAAATTCAACATCAGCTTCGACTTCCGTTTCTTCGATGGTAAAGATTATAACGGCCCGAAATTGTTCGGGAAAGATATTCTCTCTAACTCCGGTGCTAACTTCACCGTGGTAACCGGTTCAGGATATCCCTACTCACGTATCATGGGCGTTGGTGAAAATGGGCTTAAGGGCTCCCTCAACGGATCCCGCTTGCCATGGACTACCAACATAAAAATGAGACTTGATAAGGATTTCGTCCTGAATCTTAAGAAAGATGGCGATAGCAGACGTAAGTCAATGATTCTGAACGTTTATCTCGATGTTGACAACCTGCTCAATACACAGACTGTTTACAGTGTGTACTCCGCTACAGGCGACCCGCTCGATGATGGTTACCTGACAGCTCCGAAGATGCAGCAGCAAATCAATACACAGAATGATCCTGAATCTTACAGGATGTACTACCAGATCCGTCTGTGGAACAACAGCGGTTACGGAAACCCGCGCACGATGAGACTTGGAGTATCGCTTAATTTCTAACCGGTAAATTTTAAACACTTTGAAAACAATGAAAAGAGCGATTAAAAATATCTTGCCGGCGATCATTGCCCTATTCCTGGTATCAAATCCCCTCTGGGCTGAAAAGTATGTAGGAGGCAAACCGGCTGATGTCGATTTGAAGGGCTATGCCGCTGGATGTGCGCTAGGTACCACAGTGACGGAAATATCCCTTAACAACGTTAGAACTTACATCCGTATGGATGGTGTGCTCTGGACGGATATAGATGAAAATAACGCCGGATATGAGATCCCAAAAGGATCTGGAAAAACCTCACTTTTTGCCGGAGGAATCTGGATTGGTGGTACTGACGTAAACGGTCAGCTTAAACTGACTGCCGTCCGTTTTTTGGGATACCAACGCCACTACTGGCCTGGTCCACTAATTATGCACGGCGATGCTCGTGGGACAACCGACATCGAAGTTTGCTATCAATATGACCGACACTACAGTATAACCCGTTACCAAGTTGAGGCTTTCCGGGAATGGTATAATTCCAGTCCGGAAGATAGAGAGCGGAACTTTAAAGGGTATTCTATTCCAACCATCATTACCGATTGGCCGGCTCATGCCGATGCCGCTGCCGGATATGATTTCTATCTAGCTCCTTTCTGGGATAATAATGATGACGGGATCTACAATACTGCCGATGGTGATTACCCATTCTACGATCTGGATGGTATCCTTCCTTGCGGTACCACCCGTGAATTGAGACGCCCACGTTTGTACGGTGATGGTACTTCCTGGTGGGTCTATAATGATAGAGGTAATATCCACACTGGACCAGCAAGTGATGCTATCGGAATGGAGGTTCGTGGACAAGCATTCCAGTTTTCCACGAACGATGCTTTGAACGATATGTCATTCTATAACTACGCCCTGATTAACCGATCAACCTATACCCTGATTGAGACTTATTTTGGAGTATATGTCGATGGTGACTTGGGCTATGCGTGGGATGACTATACTGGATGTCACGTCTCGAAAGGAATTGGATATTTCTACAATGGTAAGGCAACTGATGGTGCTGGAGAGATTTTCGCCTATGGTGCTAATCCTCCTGCTATTGGAGCTGACTTCTTCGAAGGTCCCTACCAAGATCCTAATGGTAAAGACGACTGTTCTAGCTATGATGCCAGTTATAACCTGATCTGCAACGAGTGTATCCTCAATGGTAACATCAACGGCCTGAACTTCGGTGACGGGATCGTTGATAACGAACGCTGGGGTATGCGTCGTTATGTCTATTATAACAACCAGAGCGGACCACAGGGCGACCCAAGTACTGCACCAGAATTCTACCAGTATCTGAGAGGCTTTTGGAAGGATAATGAGAGAATGGTTTATGGCGGAAATGGTCACCCCAACAGCGGTGGCCAGGTTGGCATGTACGCTGATTTTATGTTCCCACGTGATAGCGACCCGTGCGGCTGGGGCCAGGGCGGTATCCCAATGCCTGTTTGGACTGAAGAAACGGCTGGTAATGAATATGGTGACCGTCGACTGGTCCAGTCATCCGGTCCGTTCGTCCTGGAACCAGGTGCTGTCAATGATATCACCCTCGGGATTGTTTGGGCACGGTCATATGATGGCGGCCTGCTTGCATCCGTTGATAAAATGCTGCAGAGCGACGAGAAAGCTCAGCGACTATTTGAAAACTGTTTCCAAGTGGTTGATGGCCCGGATGCTCCGGAATTAACCATCGTGGAACAAGATCAAAAGCTGATCTTCCACATATGGAATAAGCCAAGCTCTAATAATTTCATGGAAAAGTATCATGAGCGTGACCCATTCATCGTTTGTCCTGCGGATATGCCTGACTGTGATATGTACTATGCATTTGAAGGTTATCAGGTATGGCAGTTAAAAGACAAAACTGTTTCGGTTACTGATGCTACCGAACATGACAAAAATAAGGCCCGTGTAGTATTCCAATGTGACGTAATGAACGGCATTGGCCGTATCGTCAACTATCATTGGCATACCGATATGGAAGCGAATGTGCCTGTTGTTGAAGTCGAAGGTTCTGATAAAGGGATCGAACACACTTTTGTGTTGACTGAAGATATTTTTGCTGAAGGTGTTCGTACCCTGGTTAATAACAAGAAGTACTATTATGTGGCTGTTTCTTATGCTTTTAACAACTATATGAAGTACGACCAAAACGACCCGACAACTTTTGAAGGGCAACGTGCTCCCTACCTGGCCGGTCGTAAGGGTGCTGGTGGACCGATCAAGATCTACGAAGCTATCCCGCACAAGATTGAGCCGGAACTGGGTGGCACCGTGATCCAGGGTACGTTTGGAGATGCCCCGGAGATTGTCCAGATCGAGGGCCATGGTAATGGCA
>JAAYIP010000346.1 GCA_012523435.1 Bacteroidales bacterium
AATTTGGCATAGTTCCAAAACTCCTTGTCAAACATATAAGACAAACCACCTACCGTACAGGGATTCCCATATTTATCGGTGTACTGAAAATCATACCGTGCACCCCCCTCCGTCTTGACTTTGATAATCCTTCCGTGAGTGATGGATTTCGGAATCACTAAGGTGTCATCTTCGGCTCGCCCGGTAAAAATCTCATACGGATGTCCATCAAGCATTCCAACAAAAGCTATCCAATCTTCCTGACTGTTCTTAAACCGTAACAACTCAGCTTCAAGAATCGGTGGACGCTTATGAGCACTATGGGAATGCGACGGAGTCGCATCTTCATTCTTATTCTTCTCCGCGGCCTTGAGTAAAACACCCTCACGCGAACCCTCCCGGTAAACCGTTATACCTTTACAACCACTCTCCCAGGCCGTTCGATAAACCTCAGCTACCGTAGATTCCGGAATATCAGCAGGTAAATTCACCGTTACCGATATGGAATGATCAACCCACTTCTGTATCTCACCCTGCATCCTAACCTTCGCCACCCAGTCAATGTCATTGGAGGTGGACTTGTAATACGGCGACACCTTGACTAACTCATCAATCTGCTCCTCCGAATAACTCTTGACAGCTTCCGTATCATAACCTTTGATCCTCAGCCAATCCATGAACTTGTGATGAAACACGTTGAATTCTTCCCAAGAATCACCTATCTCATCAACGAAAGAGACCTTGGTCTCCGGATCACTCGGGTTCACTTTACGCCTCCTTCGGTAAACCGGCCTAAATACCGGCTCAATACCAGAAGTCGTTTGCGACATCAGGCTAGTTGTCCCCGTCGGAGCTATTGTCAATAACGCCAAATTCCTTCGACCAGTGACGACCATCTCCTCATATAACTTCGGATCAGCTTCCCGAATTCGTTGGATGAAAGGATTATCTTTCTCACGTTGTGCATTATACATCGAGAAAGCTCCACGATCACGCGCAAGATTCACCGACGAACGATAAGCCTCAATAGCCAGAACCTTCTGCACTTCTACCGCGAAATCAATGGCATTGTCACTGCCAAAACCTAAATTGAGAGCAGCTAACATATCACCCTCAGCCGTTATCCCAATACCAGTCCGCCGCCCTTGTTCAGTTTTACGCTTGATATTCTCCCACAACTTCAACTCAACCCGCTTTAATTCAAAATCCTCCGGATCAGCATTAACCTTCGCTAAGATCCCATCAATCTTCTCACTCTCCAAATCAACAATATCATCCATGATCCGCTGAGCATAATGAACATGCTCTCGGAATTTATCAAAATCAAATCGGGCCTCTTCCGTAAATGGTTGATCTACATAAGAATAAAGATTTATTGCCAACAACCTACACGAATCATACGGACAAAGAGGAATCTCACCACATGGGTTTGTCGAAACCGTTCGAAATCCCAAATCAGCGTAAGAATCCGGAACCGACTCGCGAATAACCGTATCCCAAAATAATACCCCTGGCTCTGCAGACTTCCAGGCATTGTGAATGACCTTACTCCATAACTTTCTGGCATCAATCTCTTTGACATGAGTGGGTTTGTCTGAATCAATCGGAAACTGCTGGGTAAAGGGCTCCCCGGTAATCACCGCCTGCATAAACTCATCGGTAATCTTGACCGATACATTGGCACCCGTCACCTTACCCTTTTCAGTTTTTGCGTCAATAAAGTTCTCAGAATCTGGATGTTTTATCGAGATGCTCAACATTAAGGCACCGCGACGGCCATCCTGCGCCACCTCACGGGTACTGTTAGAATAACGCTCCATGAACGGCACCACACCTGTCGAAGTGAGAGCAGAGTTCATCACCGGACTGGAGGTAGGACGAATGTGACTCAGATCATGACCCACACCTCCACGACGCTTCATCAACTGTACCTGCTCCTGATCAATCTTCAGAATCCCACCATAGGAGTCCGACGAGCCATCATTACCAATGACAAAACAATTCGACAACGAGGAGACCTGAAACGGATTTCCAATGCCAGACATCGGACCACCCTGGGGAATAATATAGGTGAAATCCTTTAATAACTCAAAAATCTGATCCTCCGTCATCGGATTCGGATAACGCTTCTCAATGCGGGCAATTTCCCTGGCCAACCTCCGATGCATATCATCAGGAGTGAGCTCATAAAGGTTCCCGTGAGAGTCCTTAAGGGCATATTTGTTGACCCAAACCGTCGCGGCTAACTCATCACCTTTAAAATATTTGCGCGAAGCTTCAATGGCGTCTTCCAGCTTATAGGTTTTCAGGCCTTTTCCCATTTTGACAGAGATTTCTTCAATATACATAGCACCAAAACTATTGTTATTCAATGAGTTAGACAAAGGTTAGTCAGTCATAAGGGGATGCGATCCCTGTTACCAAATTTACACTTGAGAATAGAGACTCCGTAGTTCAACTTATTAACATTAGATGGCTAACAGGATTAAGAACCTTGATTGACAAAAGGTTGTCCCGTTAATATCCATTTTTTGCCGGGTGATTAGGCAGAATTCGGAGTAAAGTTTTAATTATTTAGGATGTAGATCCAGCACTTTTCTGCAGATAGTTGAAAGCCAGGTGGCCTGCTTCGGAGCGTTTTTTGGGATTAAGAATAAGATTATCCAGCAGATTTTCAAGATCAGCAAAGCTTTCAAAGGAGAATGCCGCCCCTGAAGATAACAGTTCGATGGCTTCTCCAAATTTTTGGTACCGGGGACCAAAAAGTATAGGAATACCCGCTGCAGCCGGCTCTAGAACATTATGGATGCCTCGACCAAAACCCCCTCCAACTAGGGCTATGTCCGACTGAAAATAGAGGTGTCGTAAGAGCCCGATCCGATCGATCAACAAGATTTTCCAATCTTTCTGTTCTGTCTTTTCCCATCGTGAATAACGAATTACCTCCTCACCAAATAACTGCTCGATAGCTTCAAGCCGATGAGCATTAACCTCATGCGGTGCAATAATCAACCTCCAATCGGCCAAAAATTTACCCCTGGCCTCCCCACACCAATAACGCGCCAGCAAACGCTCCTCGGGCAACCAGGTACTCCCGGCAACTAAAATCTGCCGATCGTTACCTACATACCCCTTCTTCAGTGCATCGTTACCCCCGCGTTGGTTGGCAACCACCGCATCCACTCGGGTATCACCTGCCAACAACACCTGACTAAACCCCCTCTGCTTTAAAAGCAGCAGCGATTCATCATCCTGCACAAAAATCTGACGGAAAAATTTCAACTCCTTCAGAATAAACGACCCGGCAGGGGATAGAAGAAACTGGCCGGATCTAAACCGTGCCGAAATCAAACAGGAAGGAATTTTATATCGATGTAGGGCTCCTAGCATCTCAGGCCAGAAATCATACTTGACAAGGACAAACAGATCAGGCCGGATGAGCCGAACAAGTCGATCCATCCGCCTACGGGTATCCATCGGAAGGTAAAAAACCTGATCAGCCAAGGCATAATCCTGCCGAACCTCAAACCCCGAAGGACTATAAAAACTCAGCAAAATCCGGTCGGCCGGATAGGTCGCTTTCCACTGCTCAATCAATGGTCTGCCCTGCTCAAACTCGCCAAGAGAAGAAGCATGAATCCAAATAGTTCTGACTTGATTATCAGGATGATATCCTTTAAAAGTGTCTGCAAGCCTCCGTCGGCCTCTCACTAGCTTCCTGGCCTTCCTCGAAAAGAGGGAAGCCACAAGGATCAGGAGAAAATAGATCCGGATTGCAGCCCGGTAGAGGATCAGCACGATCGATTAGTAATAATAGTAAGTTCCTGATGTTTTTTTATTGACCGGAAAGATCCAGCCAAAGCGTATGCCAAACAGAAAATCCCGTCGATCCAGATTTTCGGGGCCCATCAGGTTAAACAGATAATCACGGCGGCAGCGAGTCCAGGCCTGATGAAATTCAAGACCGACATAAAAATTGATCGGACGGTCATTATCAAGATGCAGATAACCAATAAACTGATTCATCGAAAAGCCATTGGTCAGATAATCCCATCCCTTCAAATAATCTTCAATCAGATAGGGAATCGAAGCCCCCTCCTGGCGGATAAAAGTTTTATACTCCAGAAGCCCCGCCGAAGCGGTAATCATCAGGCCAGAATTTTTATTAGGCCCGAAAACCGGCAGAATCTTCCCTACCCGCAAACCAGCATAAAACCCCCGCTCAAAAAAGTCAACCATGCCCTGCTCTCCAAAAACGTTGATGTAGTAACCATACTCATCCTGTAGGGGTTTAAAAATCGAATCCTCCTTGAAAGTGTTCCCCGAGAAGTAAGAAAAATCAGGCGAGATCAACCAATTCGACCGGGTTTTGAACATATAAGATCCACCCACACCCATGTTGACTCCATACCGTTGGGCAATATCACCCGCGGGAAGATGCAGGCTGACATGAAAAGAGAACATGTGGAGTGGCATCACCGTATCCCGGACATTTTGGGCTCCAAGCCAGGCCGGTGACAGTAGCAAGATGAGCAAGAGATAGGATTTCCGCATGGGTAAAAATTTCTGGGTCTAAATATACAAATAACCACCTTAACAATTTTTAACGAGATCACGACAGGCTGCTGAATCAATAATTGATACCTTGCATCAATATGCTGTTAAACTAAACTGATCATGAGAAAAACATTCAGACTTATTCCGGGGCTTGCCTTATTATTACTAGCAGCCTCCCTGACCGCTTTCGGTCAATCAGCCGGCAAAAAGAGTGCCGCTGATGAAGGCAGAAGAGATCCAGTCTCCTCATCAACTTTCAATAGCTTGAAATTTAGGAGTATAGGTCCAGCCTTTACTTCCGGAAGGATTGCCGATATCGCGGTCTATCCGAAAAATTTTAGCGAATACTATGTAGGCGTTGCAGCTGGCGGTGTCTGGAAAACCACAAATAATGGCACCACCTGGCAATCCGTGTTCGATAATTATGGTTCCTGGTCGATCGGTCCGGTGGTGGTTGATCAGAACAATCCGGACATCGTTTGGGTTGGAACCGGTGAGTATAATTCACAACGGGCCATCGGTTATGGCGATGGTGTGTATAAATCAGTGAATGGCGGTCGCTCTTTCAAGAATATGGGTCTCCGCAATTCGGAACATATCGGCCGAATCTGTATCGATCCCCGTAATTCCGATGTGGTTTATGTCTCCTGCCAAGGCCCCCTCTGGGGACCGGGTGGCGACAGAGGACTCTACAAAACAACTGACGGAGGCGAAAACTGGGATAAAATCCTCGATATCAGTGAAAATACCGGGATCTCCGATATGGAAATGGACCCCCGAAACCCCGATGTCATCTACGTCACCTCCTATCAACGTAGGCGGCACGTTTGGACCCTGGTGAACGGCGGTCCGGAGTCAGCGGTGTACAAAACCACCGACGGGGGTGAAAACTTCAAAAAAATCACCAATGGCTTGCCGGGAGGAGATCTCGGCCGAATCGGCCTGGCCATCTCCCCTGTTAACCCGGATGTGATCTATGCTATCGTCGAAGCTTCTGAAGGATCCAACGGATTCTTCCGCTCCGTTAATCAGGGCGAAACCTGGCAAAAAATGAGCGACTATGTCTCAGGATCACCACAGTACTATAACCGGATCTATTGCGACCTGTGGGATGTTGACCGGGTCATCTCCGTGGACGTCAGAACACAAGTTACATACGATGGCGGTGCGACCTGGTCGGCCCTCGGCGAATCACAAAAACATGTGGATAACCATTGCTTCTGGATGGACCCCCGTGATCAAAACCACTATATCCAGGGTTGTGACGGCGGCGTGTACGAGAGCTTCGACCGTGGACGTACCTGGCTGTTTAAAAGTAACCTGCCCGTTCCGCAATTTTACCGCGTGGCCGTTGATAACGACCTGCCCTTCTATAATATCTACGGCGGAACACAGGATAACGGCAGCTTCGGCGGACCGTCAAGAGTTTTCCGTTCCTCAGGAGCTATCAACGAAGATTGGTACGTGACAAACGGCGGCGATGGATTCTTCCAACAGATCGATCCTACCAATCCAGATATCGTCTATTCCGAATCCCAACATGGCGGACTCATTCGCTATGATCGTAAATCGGGCGAGAGTATCGGGATCCAACCTAAAGAACCGCTGGGCGAAGCCTACCGGTGGAACTGGAACTCGCCCCTGCTGATTTCCAAATTCGATCATAAAACACTCTATTTTGCTGCTAATAAGCTATTTAAATCAACAAATTACGGCAACAAATGGGAGGTTATCTCCCCCGACTTAACCCGTCAGATGGATCGTAACCAGCTGCCGGTGATGGGTATCGTCCAAAATATCGATGCCGTCGCGAAAAACCGGTCAACCTCCGTTTGGGGCAATATCGTCTCTCTGGCCGAATCACCGCTCAAACAAGGCACCCTGTTTGTCGGTACCGATGATGGACTGATCCAGGTTACCACCGATGATGGCCAAAACTGGACTACCATCGAAACGGTTCCGGGTGTACCTGAATTAACGTATGTCAGCTGCCTGCTGGCCGACAAGTTCAACCCATCCACGGTGTATGCCACTTTCAGCAATCTCAAGCGCGCCGATTTCAAACCCTACGTGTACAAATCAACGGATCTGGGTAAAACCTGGAAATCTATCTCGTCAAATCTGCCGGAAAACAGTCCGGTACACTCCATCCAGCAGGATCCGGTTAAGCCGGAGCTCCTCTTCCTGGGCACGGAGTTCGGATTTTGGATTTCGTTCAACGGTGGCGACAAATGGATCCAGATGAAATCAGGCATCCCAACTATCGCCATCTATGACATCGCCATACAGGAAAGAGAAAACGACCTGATCCTGGGCAGCTTCGGTCGAGGGATTTTTGTGCTGGACGACTATACCCCGTTACGCAATTTCACTCCGACCATCCTAAACGAAGACGGGTATATCTTCCCTATCCGCGAAGGACTGATGTATAACCAGTCGAGACGCTCCCCCTCCCCGGGTCACATGTATTATGAAGCCCCAAATCCACCGTATGGTGTAACATTCACCTACTATGTCAAAGAGAGCGTCAAAACCCTCAAACAGATACGTAAACAAGAACAGGCTAAAGCCAGGAGAGATGGAACTGTTCCGCCCTACCCGACCTACGATGATCTGAGGGCAGAAGATGAGGAACAATCAGCATTCCTTGTTTTCACAATCAAAGATGAGGACGGCCAGGTAGTTAAGACAATCAAGGCTCCCCAGCGAACCGGCATCAATAGGATCACCTGGAGGTATGATCGTGAAGTGATGGGCACCCCATACCTGAGAGGTGAAGCCAATCCAATGAGTACTCCACAAGCATCGGCCACGGTACTGCCAGGACGCTATACTGTTGATCTGGCCCGTGATGAGAAAGGTGTCATCACACCACTCACAGAACCCGAAGCTTTTTCAGTCAGACTGCTCGACCACTTTACTCTTCCCGCTCGTGACCGTAGCGCAGTAATTGCTTTCATCGAGAAGGCAACCAAGCTCAATAATGCCATGAGCGCTGCAACTGCCAGCCTTTCTGAGCTTACAACGGATGTTGAATATGGTAAACAGCTCATTTTCAGCTTCGGAGATAAAAATAACCTAATGGATGAGTTGAAATCGCTGGAATCACGCCTTAAGAAACTGGATATCAGATTCAACGGTGATCCTATAGTCCGCCGCGTTCAGGATGCTGCTGAACCAGGATTACGTTCCCGCGCCAGCAGTCTGCGTTGGTTAAGCTCCAATCAGGATGTACCAGAAACTTCGATGGAACAGTTCGACATCGTCTCTGGGGAGTTGAAAAAAATCTTGCCGGAAATCGATGAAATCCAGAAGGGTGTCGACCAGCTCAAACGTGAATTTGATCGTCTGGGCTACCCCTGGACCCCAGGGCGGGTAACACCGACGTGGTAATAGCCACCGGATCGGGGAGCATGCAGTACCCCCGCCGGAGACCGGAACAAGGTCCACTGTAGGCCGACGGCCTTCATACTAAAGGCCGTGGTGCAAGAGTTTAAGAGTAAGTCAAACCTCAAGAGGGTGATTAGGAGACCTACGTTTAAAAATGCAGCAGCACGGCACCAGAGTGGATTAAGCACCCACTGTTCCAGCCTCCGGCAGGGATCCTGCACTGCTCTGCGATATGCCATTGGCTGCCTGAGCACCCTCCTCCTCTGCTCTCCCCTGATGAGCCAGTCGCACCAGAAAACACTGGCAGCTAGACAAGACTCCATCCGGATCGATACCCTGTCTATCGTACCCGGCAGCTGGAAGATAACCGATAACAGAGGAGCACCACTGGCCGACAGCTTGTTTACCATCGACTGGATCAATGGAATGCTGATTCTCACCGATCCCACCCAGCTGTCGACTGACAGCCTCATGGTGAAATATGATCTGTTCCCTTTGAGACTCAACCGGGTTTATCAGAATAAACAGCTCAATTTCAATAGGATAGATCCTCCACTCTATCGACCACCAATCATTCGGTCGGATGCCGAAAAAGGGGGCGGACTCTCCGATGCACAGCTTCATAGCACAGGAAGCCTATCCCGAGGTATCGCCATGGGCAACCGCCGCGATGCCTCCCTCTCTTCGAATCTCAACCTGCAGATTCAAGGCAAATTAAGCCGGGATTTTATGATCGAAGCATCCCTCTCCGATGCCAATATTCCCGTGCAACCGGAAGGGAATACCCACCAGATCCAGGAGTTCGATCGGGTCTATCTCAGAATTTTTAACCCCTCAAACGAGATCCTGGGTGGAGATTTTGAGATGAATGCTACGAAGAGCCAAATCCTGAAGATGAACAAAAAAGTCCAGGGAATCCGTTACTCCAACCACTTCGAACCTGAATCCGGGCGCTTCCACCTGTCAACCTCCACCGGAGCTGCCGTTGTCAAAGGGAAATATGCCCGAAACCGCATCGAGGGGCGCGAAGGAAACCAAGGGCCCTATATCCTCACCGGGGCCGCAGGAGAAAGCTATATCCAGATTATCGCCGGCAGCGAAAAAATTTACATCGATGGCACCCTGCTAGCCAGAGGCGAGGATGCCGATTATGTTATTGACTATAATACCGCTGAAATTCGATTTACCCCTAAGAGACTGATAACCAAAGATAAACGAATTCACGTTGAGTTTGAATATACTGAAAGAAGCTATTCTCGATTCCTGGCTTATAACGAGACACGCTGGAGCAATCAGCGGAGCAGCTGGTTTGTACATATGTTAACGGAGAGTGATGCTCGTAACCAGCCTCTGCTTCAGGATCTGACCGATGCCAACCGGGAGCTCCTGAGCATGGCGGGCGACCGGGCTGAACTGGCACGGGTAAACACCATCCGGGAATCGGTTTTTCGTAACGACCGGGTATTTTACCGGCTCACCGATACCGTAGTTAATCTCATGAGATACGATTCGGTGTTGGTTTACAGCATTAACCCGGATAGTGCCAGGTATGAAGCCACATTCACTTTTGTTGGCCGGGGAAATGGGCACTATGAGCCAGTTTCTTCAGCAGCCAACGGTCGGGTTTTTAGGTGGTTAGCACCCGAAGACGGAGAGTTGAAAGGAAGCTATGAGCCGGCAGGGCGACTGACCGCCCCGGTGAGTAAACAGGTGATTACGGCAGGCACTCAACAGGCTTTAGGACAGCGAATGGTGCTGAATATGGAGCTTGCCCTGACCCGGAACGACCTCAATACATTCTCCCCAGTGGATGACGAGGATAACACTAGCCTAGGTGTCACCGCAGGACTCCAGCGTACTGATCAGCTGCGACAGGATAGTGCCCTGCTGCTACATTCGTTCATCAATTATCGTCATATCGGTGCCTCCTTCGACCCGGTAGAACGGTTCCGCGAAGTGGAGTTTGAGCGCGATTGGAACCTCGAAACCCTACCCGTTGCCTCCCCAGAACATTTTCTGGTAACTGGGGTGAACCTTACAGGCAACGATAGCCTCCACGGCAACTATCGCATGGAGTACCTCAACCGGGGATCAGGTTATCAAGGCCTCAGGCACTATACCGAGGGTGCTGTCAGCATCAGAAAATGGAGTGCTGGATGGAATGGCAGCTATCTGGCATCAAAGAGTGCAATCACAAAGACTAACTTCTTAAGGCACAATCTGTTTGTCAAGAGAACGCTAGGGCCACTCAGCCTGGAACTAACGGAAAAAGCGGAGGATAACCAGTGGCTCAATGGAAGTTCCGACTCGCTTCTACCTTTCTCGGCTGGCTTTCAGGAAGTCGGGCTTCTCGCTGGTCTGGGTAGTGGAAATTCACAACCCTGGACTCTGCGCATCCAGCATCGAACCGACCGGGCGGTTGATGGTGATCAGCTCGAACCGGTTGCGCGCGCGTGGGAAGCAGAATCCTGGATCAACCTGTCAAAAAAGACCACCGCAACTTTAAAAGCTGGAATCAACTGGAGAGCTCTGACGGCCGACTCATCGCGGCTCACCAGCGACGAAAACGGGCAAAGTCTCACCGGAAGGATCGATTCCAGGTTGCAGCTCTGGAAAGGACTAGTCCGGATTAACACATTCTACGAGGTTGGATCCGGATTTGAACGCAAACCCGAATACACCTACCTCGAAGTTGCTGCTGGTCAGGGTTATTACACGTGGGTTGATTATAACAATAATAATATCCAGGAGTTAGATGAATTCGAACCAGCCTGGTTTCAGGATCAGGCCTCATTTATCAGATTATTCAGGCTAGGCAATGAATTTCTCCCGATCCTGGTGAATCGATTCAATCAGGCTCTCAGCATCCAGCCAAAGAAAGGGTTTCTATCAAAGTTTGGCAGTCAGTTAGCTTATCGTATTGATAAAAAGAGTATGCGGGAGGATTATCTAAGTGCCCTGAATCCCTTTTCCGGATCCATCAGTGACCCCAGGCTGTTAAGCCTCAACTCCCAAATCAGGCATACGCTCTCCTTTAACAAGGTTAATCCCAAATTCAATATCGACCTGATATCGCAGCAAAGTGCTGTAAGAACAACCCTGATAAATGGGGCCGAAGGCAAGACGGAGTGGTCTCATACGCTGTTTATGCGCTATCGGTTTCATGATGCCTGGCAGCTCAACTCACAAACTGGTCTTACCAAACGATCCACAGAATCCGACTATTTCCAGTCGCGCAACTACACCGTTCGGAGTCACTTCGAACTACTTCAGGCCATTTGGCAACCGGTTGAATCGGTGCGTTTCGGCTTTGACTGGGAAATCCGTCAAGAGAGCGGCAGCGGATCCCTGGGAGCCAATCTGCTATCGAACCGGGTAGAAAGCACCATCACTGCGCAGATTCCGGACAAGGGTCAGGTTACCGGCTCTTTGCAGTATCTCTTTATCAAGTACGACGGTAATGCTTCATCACCAGAGGGTTACAGCTTGCTCCGTGGTTTCAACCCAGGGCATAATGGGATCATTCGTATTTCGCTTCGTCACAAGTTAGGGAGGAATTTGGTTGCGGAGGCGGTGTATGAAGGCAGGTTATCCACAGCAGGGCGGATGGTTCACAATGCTCAGGTACAGGTGAGGGCGATATTCTAGAAGGCGGCCAGGAGGAGGTCAATATCTTTGGAGATAATCCCGAACCGGTTGCCGATCATTTCATTGGTCAGAATGCCATTGAGCATATACAGCCCACTTCTGAAGCCTGCGTCATCCTTAATAAGCTGATGGACTCCGCCACATTTACCTTTATCAAGCAGGAGTGGCAGGAACACGTTACTCAGGGCGATAGATGCGGTGCGAGGCACGCGGGCCGGCAGGTTTGGAACCATATAGTGTAGGATTCCGTGCCTCTGGAAGACTGGTTTCTCCGGGGTGGTATAGATTCCGGTTTCAAAACTCGATCCCTGATCCACATGGATATCGATCAGTACTGATCGTTGTTTCATGGTTAGTATCATTTCTTCGGGCACAAGATAAAAGGAGTCCTCATGAATTCGCTGAAGTGTACTAATCACCAGATCAGCAGTTTCGAAGGCCTTCTTCATCACTTGCGGATGAAAGACGGAAGTAAACATCTCTTGTCCAACAGCATGTTTCAGTCCGCGCAGTAGCGGAATAGAACGATCAAAAACCTTCACGATAGCTCCCATTCCCAGAGCGCTGCGGGCAGCATATTCACCGGCAGTACCGGCACCAAGGATGACCACCTCTGCCGGAGTTATCCCGGTAATCCCTCCAAGAAGAATGCCTTTCCCGTCGCCGTCGTTGCTAAGCAGGGTTGATCCCATGTTCACCGCCACGGTGCCGGATATTTCGTCCATGGACCGGAGCACTGGAAACTCCTGCATCTCATCGCGGAGCAGCTCAAAAGCTACTGCCGTAACCTTTCGGCGCATCAGTTCGTGGAAATAACTCTCATCGCTTGTCGCCAGCTGCAAAGAGGTGATGATTGTCTTGCCAGGACGCAAGAGGGCAATCTCCCTTTTATCCAGTGGCGATACTTTGAGAAGGACTGAAGCTTCAGCAAGGCCTTGTAAGTTGTCAACCAATCCGGCTCCTGCCTCAGCATAGTCGCGATCGCTGAAACGTGCACCTATTCCGGCCCCCCGTTCCACCAGCACTTGGTGCCCTACTTCAACGAGCAACTCAACACTCTGTGGTGTAAGTGAAACCCGTGTCTCCTTAGGATCGGACTCCTTCAACAGCCCTATAATCAACTGCTTGCCCTTTTTCTCCCGGTCGAGTGTCTCCTCTTTCGGGATCATCCCATGCTGATAGAAGGACTTTGATTTATCGCTTTCTTCCATAGTGAGTGGCTTAACAACCTAATAATGGTGAGAAAGTTACGAAAAAAACGAATCGCATACTAGTAGGGCAACTCTACCCGTATCCGTCTGGCAGCGTCAGGTTGCTCCTCCAAAAAAATTCTAACGAGGGGCTCGGGCAGCAACATCTCCAACTTTTCGGGCCACTCCATCAGGCACCAAGAACCACTATCGAAATACTCATCAATCCCAAAATCCAGTGCTTCGGTAATATCCTTAAGGCGATAAAAATCAAAATGATACACCAGAGCTTCCCCATTTGCCTGGTATTCATTGACTATCGCAAAAGTTGGACTAGTTACCTCGGAGGCCACCCCCAATGCTCTACAGATGGCTTGAATAAAGGTAGTTTTTCCGGCGCCCATTGTGCCATAAAACGCCAGAAGGCGGTGACTTCCAATCAGGGATAGTAGCTCATGTGCAATTGGATCGAGGCTTGCACGCGTTGGGGCAACAAACTCGAGAGTATCCATCTGGTCAGGCTTTAGATTGAAGAACAATCAATGGGATGATCATCTCTTCGAGACTTATTCCACCATGTTGGAAAGTGTTTCGGTAGTATTTCACGTAATGATTATAGTTATTCGGATACGCGAAAAAATCTGTTCCGGTGGCGAACACATAACGGGTGCTAACATTTGGTCGAGGAAGATGAATTTCTTCGGCACGAACAACCTCGAACACCTCTTTAGGGTTGTAATTCAGGTTTTTACCTTGCTTATACCGTAAATTTGTACTGGTTTGACGATCTCCAATGATTTTTATCGGGTCCTGCACAAGAACGGTTCCATGATCGGTGGTTATCACCACCCGCACCTTTTGGGTCGAGAGTTCTCGGAGCAACTCCAACATCGGGGAATGCAGAAACCATGTCTGGGTAAGAGTTCGGTATGCTGCCTCATCATCCGCCAGCTCCCGGATCATATTCATCTCCGTGCGGGCATGCGAGAGCATATCGACAAAATTATACACCAGAACGGACAGCGGTTGATCAAGCAGTGGGGAATAGTGATCAACCCACTTTCGCCCGTTGCGGTTGGTGTTGATCTTATCATAAACAAACTTGACGGGCATCCCTAATCGCTGCAGGTGATTTTTCAGGAGCTCCTCCTCGAACAGATTCTTACTCCCCTCCTCGCCTTCCTCTTTCCAGATATCAGGATAGAGGCGGGAGATCTCCAGTGGCATCAGGCCGCCAAAAAATGCGTTACGGGCAAACTGGGTAGCTGTTGGCAGGATACTATAATACAGATCATCATCCTCAACCGTAAAATACTCTAATAGAATGGGTTCAATCACCTTCCACTGATCATACCGAAGATTATCGATCATCATCAGAACAACTGGTGTTTCCCCGTCCATCAGCGGGAAAACCTTATGTCTTAACACATCGGGAGAAAGGATGGGACGGTCACCAATTTCGCTACTGAACCAACTTGCATAATTGCGGCGAATAAAACGGGCAAAACTGTGGTTGGCTTCCAATTTCTGCATCCGGAAAACCTCATCCATCGGGGTTTCACTAGATCCACTCAACTCCATTTCCCAAAAGACCAGCTTCCGCTGAATCTGGATCCAATCTTGCCAGGAAAGACTTTCATTGATCTGCATTCCGATCCGTCCAAACTCTGTCTGGTATGCAGAGGTTGTCTTCTCACTAACCAGTCGTTTGGTATCGGTGAATTTTTTGATAGTCAGCAATACTTGTTTAGGATTGACCGGCTTGATCAGGTAATCGGCTATTTTTGAACCAATTGCCTCATCCATGATATCTTCCTCCTCACTCTTGGTTATCATAACCACCGGAATGTTTGGGTTGATAATCTTGATCTTGGACAAGACTTGCAACCCCGTGAGGCCGGGCATATTTTCATCCAGGAAAATCAGATCGAAATCCCGTTCTGTGACCCGGTCGATGGCATCCTCTCCGTTGCTAGCTGTCACCACGTCAAATCCTTTGCCCTCCAGTAGCAGGATATGCGGCCTTAGCAGGTCAATTTCATCATCGGCCCATAAAATGGAAATACTCTTTGACATGGGAAATAAGTTACTGATTCTGGTAGTTAGCCCGGAAGAACTCCAGGTACCCTGCCACATTTTTGGTGGTAAAGAACCGGGTGTAATTATCCTTTGAAATAACAAAGTGGCGATAATCTGTTGGCACTATCCCTTCAAATACAGTCAGATCATCCCTGATCTGATTAAAATAGGTAAGTGCAGTCTCTTTGTTTGTGAAGTTTTTTACCGTAATGATTTGCAGATCGTTTTCAAAAACCGAGCTGGCCACTTCGAAAAACACATCGGCATAGTTTTCGACATTGAAGTTAGAGATTCTGAATTTCAATTGCCCGACATCAACAGTTGTGCCCGAAATGATCATAACGTAAAAATGGGTAGCTCGGTCTTCATCAAAGTAATCGGTTCTCTCTTTGGCAAGCGTAGCCGGATCAATCCCCCCAACCGGAAGGATATCTTCCGCAAGAGCAGGTTCACTCACCTGTTCCCTGGACACCACATCTAGGATCGTTTTCGCTGGTTCAACCAGCTCGCTAGAAGGATATTTAAAAATCAAATCGTTGAGTCCTCGAACCAGGTTGGCGGTATCTGATGGGTTTAATCGTGATTCAGCTATCACCATCAGGTAGCCAAACTTATCCCGGATAGGATTCAGGGCAAAGGCAGTGTCGGCGCGCCCGCAATTTTGAATCACCTGATTCCATTCACCACTCTCAAACAGCTGATACGTCTCCTCGTAGTAGTTGATAACTCGAGCTCTCGCTTCATCCAACTCTTTAAAATAGTTCGGATTACTGATGATCATTGCTGAACGACTATCGGGGAATTTTTCGAGGATAAGATTTTTGTAGCGTTGGATCTCGGATTCAACCTGCAGGTTTTCGTAAATCTGATAGAGATTATAGTAAGCAAACAAGAGCTTATCATCATTCGGAAACCGGGTAATAAACCGTTCGAAATAGGTGATTGACTCGTTCGTGTTTTTCAGATTATCCTTAAAGATCTTTCCAGCATTGAAAAGAGCCTGGGAAACTCGTTGATTTGACTCCTGAAGCAGGGTGTCATTCAGAGGCAAGTCAGCCGTATAATACTCTTTTTGGGTTGGTTTGAACTGACTAGCACGGGAAGAGGCCACTGGAGTGGACACATCTCCTGTTTCACCCTCCGCAGACAGGTCTCCCGCCTCGGTGATGACCTTTTTGTTTGACCGTCGCCAGTTATCCTCTAGTTTTCGCCGGCCCCATAGCTTGATGAATTCGGTCATTCCGAAACTCATCGTAGTTGGATTATAGAAATACCAGTTACTGGTTCCCAATCCAGACGAAAGATCGGTAGGCGCACCGCCACCAAACTGATCTGATCCGGGTGCTCCCACCTGAGTTCGTTGGCCACCGGGGGCCATTCCTCCAATGCCGGCACGCATTCGCCCCTGTTGCATCGCCATTCGATCGTTTTCATTGGCAGCAAGAAGCTCCTCCTCCAACTTAACAGCAGCAGCAATTTTCTCTTCTATCAACTTGTTACGCTGGTCATCCGGCATTTGGGCCACGGCCTGGAGACTATCTTCGCGGAAAACCACCAAAAGATTGTCTGACAGCATTTTAGCATCTGCAGCAAATTCGATAACCCGTTTATAATCCGGGAAATTTATGGGCAGATTTTGAGCGGCACTGTCATAGTAGGCTCCAGCCGGGATAAACTCTGGTTTCTCATAGTAATAGGAACCAAGAGCCAGGTAGGAGAGTGCCTTTTGTGTAGAATTGCTGATATTGGTCCAGAGGCTTAGCTTATAATTTGCTACCGCCTCATCCGGCTTTCCCTCCTTCATATCCAGGTCACCCAGTGCATAGTAGATTTGATCGCGATAATCAAAATTCTTCTCATCGCGAAGCATCTTGCTCAGCTCTTTTCTGATCTGCTCCCCACCTGATCCGTCACCTTGATAAAGCCTTGCCCGGTTTATACGAGCATTAAAAGCCATATCGTAGGATGGGTTTTCTTTATTTACCAGTTGATAATAATGTGCGGCCTCCGAGGGCTGATCTGTTTTTTCGTACAACTGAGCCAGGACATACAATCTTCTGATTCGTTGTTTTTTATTAAAGCTCTTATCGTCAACTTTCTCCAGGAAAGCTATGCCCTGTTTGTAATCCCCCTGTTTGATATACCAATCGGCATACACTGCCATCACCTCCGGCCGTAGCTTCTTACTCAGGTTGGAGGAAGCATTAAGTCGGCTTAAAACTTCGAGAGCTTCCGTATAGCGACCCAATTCGATATTGCAACGGGCCAGCCAGAGCAGTGCCTCGTCAGCCAGCCCATCATCGGGATACTCACTGATGACATACTCAAAGTTATCGATCGCCGGGAAAAAATCGCGCTTTTGGAAATAGGCTTTCCCCATCAGGAGAAAAGCATCATCTACCCATTTGACATACTCATTTCTCCTAACAAACTCCCGCTGGCGGGATGTCTGCACGCCACGCCGATATTTAGGCTTAGCAGTAATAGAGTGCCTGGCGGCTACGCTGGAGCATTTCCGGATAACCCGGTCCATGTCGGATGATAACAACCGTGAAGCATCTCTGGAACTATAGAGAAACAGGGGAAGCATCGTGTTAAAATCATCCCTGAAATCATTTTCAACCTTCTTAGTGCCCTGATTATAAGCATCCCGAGCATTGAAGTAAATGTTGTAATAGGACGTCAGGTTATGAAAACTTCGGGTCGCCACCGTATTCTTTTTGGTGGAACAAGCCGCAGCCGAAAATAACACGATGACCGCCAGAACTATTCTATATGAAATCTTCAAGAGTTTTCTGCCCGTTAAAACTTTCTTAATTAACTACTACGAGGCAAATTTATTTTGTCTTACGGGAAAAACCCTAAACTGCTTCTACCGATTTCACTTCCGGGATATGCTTTTTCAGGGTAGCTTCCACGCCAGATTTTAGGGTCATTGTTCTCATTGGGCAGTTACCACAGGCGCCTTTCAATTTCACCTTGACGATTAGATCATCTGTCACCTCAACCAATGATAAATCACCACCATCAGCCTGCAGATAAGGACGCAACTGTTCCAGTACATCCTCGATTTTGCTCAACATTTCCTTCTCAACCATCTAATTTTAATAAATTAAGTTTTGTAAAATGTTCATTAGGTATCTCAATGTGTAATTTTTACAACCTCTGTAGGTTTCTTCGATGCATTACGAATTTCGGTCTGTTTGATCGTTTCCTCAGCAAGCTTAACGAATGCGGCACCTGCCGGGGATTCGGCTTGCATGGCAATAGGAGTGCCATCATCACCACCTTCGCGGATACTCTGTACCAGCGGGATCTGTCCTAGAAGGTTCACATTCATTTCTTCTGCGAGTTTCTTGCAGCCTTCCTTACCAAAGATGTAATATTTGTTTTCAGGTAATTCTGCCGGAGTAAACCAGGCCATATTTTCCACCAAACCCAAAACTGGGACCTCAATATTTTTCCCCGAGAACATACTGATAGCTTTAATTGCATCAGCCAGAGCTACTGGTTGAGGTGTGGAGATTATGACCGCACCGGTAACAGCAAGTGTCTGAACTAAAGTCAGATGGATATCACTCGTTCCGGGAGGCAGGTCAACCAAAAGGTAATCCAACTCACCCCAATCAGCATCATTAATCAGTTGCTTCAGCGCATTCGTTGCCATCGGGCCTCTCCAAACCAGAGCGTCTTTCTCACTCACAAAGAACCCGATTGAGATCAGCTTAACGCCATACTTCTGAGCCGGACTGATCCAATCCTTGCCCTCTTTCTTTACCACTTCAGGGCGGTAATTTTCTATTCCAAACATTTTTGGGATTGAAGGACCATACACATCAGCGTCAATCAGACCTACCCGATAGCCCTCACGGGCCATTGCCACAGCCAGGTTAACAGCAACAGTGGATTTCCCTACGCCCCCTTTTCCAGAGGCTACCGCTATCACATTTTTCACGTTGGGCAAACTCTTCTCCTGATGAACCACTTCCAATGCCCCAATATTAATGATTATCTCACGATCAGCACCCAGGTGCTCCATGATTGCCGCTTCACAACTCTTCTTCAAGGAAGAAGCAAACGGGTTCTTCGATTTCGGAAACACCAGGGAAAACTCAATGCGGTCATTTGCAAGGTTCAAATCCTGAACCAGTCCGCTGCTCACCACATCTTTTTCTGTTGCAGGGTGAACTACCGTCCGGAGTGCATCCAAAACAGCTTGCGGAGTCAATTCTTTCATCGTTATTTTAATTTAATTTAAATAAATACAAAATTACTCATCTTCTTCTATAATGAAAGCCAGCCCGTCCAATTCTTTCGAAGGATCCCAGAATAGCCGTTCGAAGTCCACAACACAATCATGGTCCACACGGATGCCCTCACTCTCGAGCAACTCTTTCATCGCTTCGAAATATCCAAAATGGAATTTCCCGGTGAGCAGTCCGTTTCGGTTAACTACCCGGTGAGCGGGGATAAATCCAGCGCTGGAAAACGATTTGTTTAAAGCCCATCCGACAGTACGGGCAGCCTGCGGTGATCCAAGGTAGCGCGCAATAGCCCCGTAACTGGTCACCCGTCCCGGCGGAATGAGACTAACTACGTCGTAAACCAGTTCAAAAAAGCTCTCCTCTTTCATTCTTTACTTCGGTTAGGCTCTTTCAGAACAAGATTCCCAGGCAAGGCAAACTGTAAATAAGTGATCTTTTCACCAGCCTTGAGAAATATCGACTCATAAAAGGTACGGATGGAAAGAATCTCATCCTCCCAACCTGAGGCATACAAATCAGCTGTGGCCCTAAGCGGCTCAATGCCATTCATAGCCAACACCTCCAACGTATAATCAAAGAGTTCGCGGTTGTCAGTTTTCAAGTGTACCGTTCCTCCAGGAATGAGTAGTTGCCGATAACGGTTCAGAAAAACCGACGAGCTCAAACGTTTTTTCGGTTTTTTCGGCTGGGGATCAGGGAAAGTGATCCAGATCTCTTCAACCTCCCCGGGGCCAAACAGTCGCTCAATGAATTCAATCCTCGCCCGTAGGAATCCCACATTGGTAAGATGGCTTTTCAAGGCTTCTGTAGCTCCTTTCCACATGCGGTTCCCCTTGATATCCATACCGATAAAATTCCGATCCGGATAGCGCCGGGCCAGGTCAACGGTATATTCTCCCTTGCCACACCCGAGTTCCAACACAATCGGATTTGGATTTTTAAAAAACGTCTCGCGCCAGTGCCCTTTGATGGGCTCATCCTGAATCAACAGACTCTTTCCATCAGGTTCAATGACATGCGGGAATTCCCTCATCTCGGCAAAGCGCTCCAATTTTCCTACCCGTGCCAACTTCAGAATGCTTTTTGTATTCGTATTCCAATATCTGCCACGTGAAGCAACTCCTTTGTTCGCATACCGTGCTGTATTTCAAACGAATAGACTCCCTCGTAAGGAAATCTGACCTGATAGCGATAAGGAATTTCAAGGCTAAAACGTCCTCCTGATCCCCGGCCAAGCCAGCGCCCGTCAGGTGCTGCCAGAACGCACTCCACCGTATCCTGCATGACGGCTCCGGTTGGTGAACTGGTGGTAATGAAAAGCCAGAGGTTCGAGTACTCGTAACGCCCATCATTGCGTACCTGCAGGTAAATAGTATAAAGTGGTTGCGTATCGGTAACCGGGACATCAAACTTCAAAAAATGGCCCTGGCTCCATACCCCTTTGGGAACCGGCTGATTTTCAACGTATAGAACATCTTGATGACAACCTGCCAATAGGAGGCCGGCAGCAAGGATGATTATAAAATTCAGGGACCTCATGGTTAACTATCGATTCTACCCCTCTCTTTTCTTATTTCCCGGCCTGGGTTTGAATTTTCTGCGCGGGTTCTTCTTCTGATCGAAACGGGTAAGGCTCTCCTGCCCCGCTGCATTCATATAACCAATCTCGGCGGTGGCCTGGCTCTCATCAACCTCAAGAAGACGGTCAACAATGATCCCCTGACGATTGCTTCGGATGATCTCCCACACCCGCTCAGCAGGTACCGGAATCAGATTGCTGGCAGTGGCTGAATCAAAGGAGTACCACATGATCCGTTTAAAGATGTCGGTCTTCTGATGGTAAGCCTTGCCTTCAGCAGTTTCCAGCACAATCTCCGCGGATGGAAACCCTTTTTGAGCATCAAGGTAAGCATCCACCTCATAATTTAAACAACATTTCAGCTTACCACACTGTCCGGCTAATTTCTGTGGATTGAAGGAGAGCTCCTGATTCCGCGCCACCGTGGTGGTCACCGTCACAAAATTCGTCAGGAATGTCGAACAACAGAGCTCCCGCCCACAAGATCCAATCCCTCCGATGCGCCCCGCCTCCTGCCTGGCTCCAATCTGCCGCATCTCAATGCGAATGCGGAACTCCTCAGCCATCACTTTGATTAATTCACGGAAATCAACCCGGTCATCAGCAATGTAATAAAAAATGGCTTTTGTTTTATCTCCCTGATACTCAACATCTCCAATCTTCATGTCGAGCCGAAGATTCTGAGTAATCTTTCTCGATCGGAGCATAGTTTTATGCTCCAAGGCAATAGCCTCTTTCCATTTTTCGATATCAGCCTGCTTGGCTTTGCGATAGATCCGCTTAAACTCAAACTCAGCCGGGCGAATCCGGTATTTTTTCAACTGATTGTACACGAGCGGACCGGTTAGCGAAACCATCCCGATATCATGACCAGGCGATGCCTCAACGGCCACCATATCACCTGGCCGGAGATTGATCGCATTGATATTTCGGTAGTAGGCTTTTCGAGTGTTTTTGAATCGTACCTCCACCAAATCCTCTTCAGTGATTGGATGGGGCAGATCATGAAGCCAATCGTACACACTTAGTTTGGTACAGCTATTTTGGCTTTGGCAGGGTATGCCTTCTGATTCAATATCGAGATGGGGGCAACCCCTAAATATGATAGCATCATCTAGTTTATCCATAGGTGCAAAGATAGTGATTCCCCCTTAACCTTTACGGACCGCTCAAGTCTATTCCTGAGCAGGTATCTTCAACAGCTCGTGGAGCTTAAGGGATAAGTCGGTAAATAGAATCCGGGAGTTGGCATTGAGGCTGATCTGGGTGATCGCAAGGCTGAGTTCTTCATACAGTAACCGGATATTTCCCTCATGAATAAACCGTCGGAATCTCAAAGAAAACGCCTGCTCCTCCGGATCGAAAGCAACAAGCTCATCAAGCCCTCTGTTAAGCATAAAGTTACCTCTCAAGGTACGAATAGCGTAAATCAGGAAGGCCTTCTGCTTTTCTCTTACCAGATCCGATATTTCGTCGATCCAACCCCTTAATTCCAGGACCTTAAGTCCATAAGCCATTCGTAACCATTCAATCAGCTTCTCCCGAAAGTACACATCCTGTTCCCGATGGGTTAACCTATCACGTGCCTTCAGGTAATCGCCCCGGGCAATCCGGGTGACCGTCTCCAGTTCAGCACCAGCATCAGGAAAATCGTACGCTAGCCTTGCTTTCAGCGCTTCGTTGCTGATCCCCGGCACTTTCACTGGCTGGGTGCGCGACAGAATCGTGGGGAGAATCAGATCGGGCTGCTCACTAACAAACAAAAAAACCGTAAAGTCAGCTGGCTCCTCGATCAGCTTGAGCAGCTTATTCGCAGCGGCAGGATTCATCATCTCAGGCAGCCAGAAAATCACCACCTTGAAGTCTGATTCGAAGGGCTTAAAACTCATCTTCTTTAGCAGTGATTCCGATTCTCCTGCAAAAATTCCTGCCTGCTTGTTTTCAATCCCCATGGCTGAGGTCCAGTCATTTAGGGATGGATACGGATTGATTTGCAGATAATTACGCCATTCTGGGAGAAAATTATCACTCACCGGATCACCGGAAATTTTGGCTGTCCGCGCTACAGGAAAGACAAAATGAATATCTGGATGCACCAGCCCGGAGGCTTGATGGCAGGCAGGACAGACGCCACAGGAATCTTCTCCTTGGGGCGACTGGCACTGCAGATACTGCGCGAGCGCCAAGGCCAGCGAATAATGACCCGATCCAGCACTACCGGTGAAAAGGATGGCATGACTCAGTCGGCCACCGACAGCCAACCGGGCTAGGTGCCTCTTAATCTCGTCATGACCGGGGATATCCTGAAAGCGCATGGCTCAAAAATAGCCAACATTTCATAACTTTGGGCCACTTTTGTGACACTCAAAACCTTCGATGATATGAAAACAATGAACTCCTTCAACTTTGCCGGTAAAAAGGCAATTGTTCGGGTCGATTTTAATGTCCCGCTTAATAGCAGTTTCGAAATAACCGACGACACACGCATCAGAGCAGCTATTCCAACGATTAAAAAAATCCTCTCCGACGGAGGATCTGTCATCCTGATGTCACACCTCGGACGCCCAAAGGAGGGTCCAGAACATAAGTTCAGCCTGAAACACCTGGTTTCCGACCTGTCGGCCAAACTCGGCACTCCTGTGAAATTCGCTCCCGACTGTATCGGGGAGGAAGCCAAACAAGCTGCAGCAGCACTGAAACCGGGCGAAGTTCTCCTGCTGGAAAACCTACGGTTCTACAAAAACGAAACAAAGGGAGACCCGGAGTTTGCGAAAAAACTTGCCGACATGGCTGAAGTTTATGTGAATGATGCCTTCGGTACTGCCCACCGCGCCCACGCCTCTACCACTATTATCGCCGACTATTTCCCCGAAAATAAACTGTTCGGCTATATCATGGAAAACGAGGTGACCAGCATCGACAAGGTGATGAAAGAACCCGGGAAACCATTCACCGCAATCCTCGGAGGAGCCAAAGTATCCACCAAAATCACCATCATCGAGAACCTGCTGAATAAAGTTGATAACCTGATCATCGGCGGTGGCATGACCTACACCTTCATAAAGGCTAAGGGCGGAAAGATTGGCAACTCCCTCGTGGAAGAGGAACTCCTCGATATGGCTAAAAAAGTGACCGAAAAAGCCCAGGAATTAGGCGTCAACCTGATTCTTCCAGTGGACGGAGTCAATGCCGATAAATTTGATAATGAGGCCAATACAAACACCTCCCCCATCGATGCCGTCCCGGATGGCTGGATGGGCCTCGATATCGGACCAAAAACCATTGAGAAGTTTTCGGAGGTGATTGAAAACTCTGCCACCCTACTGTGGAATGGACCTATGGGCGTTTTTGAAATGTCCAATTTCCAGGCTGGAACCGCTGAAATCGCTAAAGCTATCGCTAAAGCCACCAGCAAAGGAGCTTTCTCACTCGTGGGCGGAGGCGACTCGGTGGCCGCCATCAACCAGTTCGGTCTGGCCGACCAGGTCACTTATGTCTCAACCGGTGGAGGAGCCCTCCTAGAATATATCGAAGGCCAGGTCTTACCAGGCATCAAAGCTATCAGAGGTTACTAATCCTTGATCATGAACGATCAACTCGTGCTGGATCTCTTCCGCTTCCAGGCGGAAGAGAATCCGGTTTATCACCAATACCTGAAGCACCTGGGCCAGAATCCATTGAAAATCAACACACTGGACGAAATCCCTTTTCTGCCTATTGAGTTCTTCAGAACCCATCGAGTAGTCACCGGTACCGGAACAGATCAGCTGATCTTTGAGTCCAGCGGAACCACTGGATCGCAGACCAGTCGGCACCATGTGTTGGATGAAAATCTTTACCACAACAGCCTCGAAACAGGATTTCGTTTGTTGGTGGGTAACCCGACCGATTTTTGCATTCTGGCCCTGTTGCCATCCTACCTGGAACGATCAAACTCTTCGCTGGTCTATATGGTCGACCGCCTAATGAAAATAAGCGGGGACCCTGATAATGGCTTTTTTCTCGATGATTTGGAGGCTCTCGCCCATCAGATTAGGAAGGTAGAATCAACTGGGCGCCGGATCCTGCTTATCGGGGTGTCTTTTGCCCTGATCGACCTGGCCAAGCAGTTTCCCATGAAGCTCCAAAACACCACGATTATTGAGACAGGCGGCATGAAAGGACGACGCGAAGAACTCACCCGAAAGCAACTCCACCAAATCCTAACCGAAGCGTTCACAGTACCAGCCATCGGGTCGGAGTATGGCATGACCGAACTGCTCTCCCAGGCCTGGTCGGGCGGCCACGGACTTTTCCGAACCCCGCCAACCATGAAAGTACTCATCCGCGATCCTTACAACCCATTCCGACAAATGCCAACAGGTAAAACAGGAGGCATTGACATCATCGACCTGGCTAACCGTAACTCCTGCTCTTTTATCCAGACCCAGGATCTCGGCAGAGCCCATCCAGATGGCACTTTTGAAGTACTTGGTCGATTCGATAGCTCCGCTGTTAGAGGATGCAATCTGCTTTATTAGATTCATTTTCAAAGCGTTGCATAAAATGCATCTCGGATATGAGTCAGCTCAACTTTCCCTTGTCGAAAGACAATATTAACCACATCAAAACGCACATCCAACGAGATGCGATTGAAGCGCACATAAGCATTGGCCGCAGAAATCAACAATCGCCGCTTCTCACGAGGTATAGCCTGTTCAGGTGATTCGCGCACCGGAGCAGTGCGGGTTTTTACCTCAACAATAACCAGATTATTCCCCTCGCGCGCAATCATATCAATCTCCTTATGGCCAAAACGCCAGTTACGCTCCAAAATTACCATCCCTTGCTGCTCCAGATATCGAGCGGCCTGATCCTCACCTTCACGACCTAAATCCTGTCTGCTATCCATTTTGCTTTTGTTTTGTACTTTTGTTCCCCGGTGTCTGACACATCCCCCTGGGCGTGCCTTATCACCGGAAATCTGAAAATCGTCAACCAGTAATCATACCCCTTAATGACCTACACTCGCCACCTCATCACCGCCGCCCTTCCATACGCCAACGGACCCGTTCATATCGGTCACCTGGCCGGAGTCTATATCCCCGCTGATATCTATACGCGATACCTTCGCCAAAACGGAAAAGATGTGTTGTTTGTTTGCGGTTCAGACGAGCATGGCGTTCCTATCACACTGAAAGCCAAGGCCGAAGGAATTACTCCGCAGGATGTGGTTGACAAGTACCACGAGATCAACCGGAAGGCTTTCGAGCAGTTCGGAATCGCTTTCGATATTTACCACCGCACCTCTGCCCCCCTCCACCACGAAACAGCCAGCGCTTTTTTCAAGAAGATGTACGATCAGGGAGATTTTGTAGCCAAGACATCGGAGCAATTTTTTGATGAGGAGCAACAACAGTTTCTGGCCGACCGGTACATCACCGGCACCTGCCCCCACTGCGGTAATGAGCATGCTTATGGCGACCAGTGCGAGAAGTGTGGATCATCATTGAGCCCTAATGATCTCATTAATCCAAAATCGATGCTCAGCGGAAGCCAGCCGGTGAAAAAAGAGACCCTCCATTGGTACCTGCCCCTCGAAAAACATGAGGCATGGCTCCGGAAATGGATTCTGGAAGAACATACCGAATGGCGGCCAAATGTTTATGGCCAATGTAAATCCTGGCTCGATCAGGGGTTGCAGCCGCGAGCAGTTTCCCGCGACCTCGACTGGGGTGTTCCTGTGCCAGTGGAGGGAGCCGAAGGAAAAGTTCTGTACGTCTGGTTTGATGCCCCTATTGGGTACATTTCAGCAACCAAAGAACTCACTCCTGATTGGGAAAAATACTGGAAATCTGATGATTGTCGATTGATCCATTTTATCGGCAAAGACAACATCGTTTTTCATTGCATCATCTTCCCGGCCATGCTCAAAGCCCATGGAGAGTATATCCTGCCCGACTTTGTACCGGCCAACGAGTTCCTGAACCTCGAAAACGATAAGATCTCCA
>JAAYIP010000067.1 GCA_012523435.1 Bacteroidales bacterium
ACCCCAAGCACTCCGCGTTCGGTAGCCCAACGGGTTCCACCAAAGCCACCCGGACGGAAGCGGGCCATTCTGGCTGCCATGTCATCAGAAGGAAGTTCCGGTTTAAACTTTTCGTAGGTTTTAGACTCGGGATATTTTTGTCCCGGGAATCCCGATAATTTGATCACAAACTTGCCTTTAAGATCAAGCCCTTTGAAGTCATCATATTTGTTTTCCTCATCAACTAGCCCATACCCAACAAAAACGATGGGCACTTCAACTTCCATTCCAACTTGTCCGGGATTAACAGCAAAATCCGTCATATAGTTGAAATCAACGGATCGCGCGGAGCCACCATTTTTCGTGATGATGCTCATTTCCTGAACCGCTCCGGGAGAGGTTTCAACTACGTTAAAGTTTTGAAAATAAGTAAGTTTAGCTTCTGGCCGTTGCATAGGATCATCTCCAGAAGGCCTTCTTCTCATCCGGTTGAAGGAGTAAGGTTCCGGATCGCCACCGGGTTGCAATCCGTACAGTTTGAACATGCTGGCGATGTAGTCGGCGGCCATGTAGGCACCGCGTGTTCCGGCTTCCCTGCCCTCCGTCCAATCGGATGCCAGGAATTCGAGTTGCCCCTGAATGACCTCCTTGGTGATGCCTTCCAGTCCTTTGTCTCTGGCCGCTTTCTGCGCGTATTGCGGGGTTGTCGCAAAGAGCAGGATCGTTGCCAGACTGATTAATCGAACACAGTTTTTCATTGTTGAGAGTATTTGTTTACCATTGATTGTTAGCGAGTTCGAAAATATTCAGATAACCGAGTCGAACGATGTCAGTAAAATAGGGCATGACTGCTTTATCCGCGTGATCGGTATATTGATGATAATCCGGAGTAAATTTTCCGTGAATCAAAAAGATCGGAATTCCTTTCTTTGAAAAATTCGAAAAGTCGGAACCACCGGATGGTCTTGGTGAGCTTTGATAGGCCATGTCCAGCTTTAATCCGTATTCGGTGATATGTTTCTCCGTTAATTCCCTGAAGATGGGTGTGCCGGATGAATAATTGAAATCACACTTCATTCCGGAGGGGTCGTCCAGGTCGGTGCGACTGATCATGTCGTAATTCATGTAGCCCCGTATGTTCTTGATTAGCGGGTTATTAGCATAATAGGCTGATCCTAGCAGCCCCTTTTCTTCGGAGGTCCAGGCGCAGAAAATCACGGTGGTTTTCGGTTTGACTCCTGAGGCAGCCATTGCGCGGGCAATGGAGATGATTCCCACGGTACCCGAAGCGTTGTCGTCCGATCCGTTATAGATAAAGCCTCTAACCTGTCCTACGTGATCGTAGTGGGCGCCAACCACGATACAGTTTTCTGTATCTTCTCCTTCCAACACTCCAATGATGTTCCGGACTCTAATCCACCTAGAATTGATGGTGGTGGTGTAGTGCAAACTGTAATCATTGAGGGTGCCGGTCAATTTGGGTTTAGAAGTAGCTGCCTGACGCTCATACTCATCGGGGTTGATTCCGGCATCAGACAGGATAGTGTTCAAAATTCGTTTCGATAACGTAATCTGTGTGAGGATATTGGGTATTTCTGTGGGAGGGAGCGATAATCTGACCCGTCCTGCCGGTCTGAAAGGCTCTTCACCTTCCCAGTTGCTCTGGTTATAACGAAAAGGAAGGTTGTCAGGGGTTGAGAAATTGTCTGTGGCGTAAGATTGGATCTCAATGACTCCGATAGCGCCTTTAGCCAAAGCAAGGCTGTCTTTGATCCGATTGATTTGAAAGGAACGACGTCCAGCCAGTGCTCTATAGCGTTCAAAGTTTTTCGATTCGGGATCTCTCCAGCCGGGATATCCCTCAAGCCTTACAATAATTTTCCCATTGACATCCAGTTTCTTATACTCGTCAATACCGCCTTTTACATCGGAGAGGCCATAACCGACAAATACCAGAGGAGCTTCGGTGGTACCCGGAATCAGCCCTGAACTGATGGAGTAATCTACCTGATATTCCAGGTCGATCGACTGGAAGCCACCGGAGGTCTGCTTGATCAGACGGGCGCTCTGTTCATCACCCGTAGAGGTTTCTAGGAGGTTGAAGTTTTGAAAATAGGAGCGGTTTCCAAATGTGCTGGAGGATTGACGTGAATCGGAACGACTTCGGTAACGGTTAATGGGATCGCCTCCGGGTTGGAGACCGATAATTTTAAACAGAGATGCGATATAATCGCCAGCCATAAACTCTCCCGCAGAACCAGCATCCCGCCCAGTTGTCCAGTCGGAAGCCAGAAACTCCAATTGTGCCTGTAGGGCATTTCCCGTGATGGTTTGAAGGCCTAATTCTTTTGGGCTTTGTTGTGCAAGAACCAGGCAGGTTCCACTCAAAATCATGGATAGCGTGAGAAAGAGCTTCTTAAACATGGGTTGCTGGTATTTGAGGACCCGTTCATACCGGGTTGGTTATCAACAAAAATAGGAGATTGATTACAGGATCATTAGCCCAAATAGTTAAAAGTTGTTAATCCTGAAAAAAGCTGAAATTGACCTTCCCATAGTGACGGGTCTCAGTCCAGCAAGGGTGAGACTTGAATTCGATCGAAGGTCCATGCTCAAGAATCAAAAGTCCATTAGATGCTAAGATCTTGTTATTCAATATAATAAAAGGAATATCGGCGATTTGCCGATGGTCAAATGGAGGGTCAGCGAAAATCACATCGTAGGGGCCGGAGGCTTTGTTAAGGAATCGGAAGACATCACTTTGAACCAATCGTATCGTATTGATATTCAGTATGATTATGTTTTCCCTTAAGGCATCTGCCAATATTTTATTCCACTCGATTGCAGTGATATCGGGGCATCCAAGGGAGGCGAATTCAAAGCTGATACTGCCGGTGCCTGAGAACAGGTCCAACACTCGAATGGATTCAAAATCCACCCGATTTCGGAGGATATTGAACAGGGCTTCTCTAGCCTTATCGGTTGTGGGTCTGGCGTCGATCCTAGTGGGTAGGACTGGCCTTCTTCCGCTGAGGATTCCGTTTATGATCCGCACTGGGGGAGGTTTAGTAGCAGGTTAAAATGATGTGGAGTCAGGGTGGTGAATGCTGGGCTGAATCGATAGGACTGGTTAAAGCTGCTGTAGGTAATATTTCGAATATAGTTGTTTAGTTGTTGGGTGGCTCCAGGGAAATTTTCAATAAATCCATGGATCTCAAGAGGAGTTTCTTCATGGATCAGTCCGAACTGATTAAACGCGTACAGCACATAATAGACTGCTTCTTCTGTAGTAGCTGCCGGATAGGAGTTATAGAGGATCAGCCGATTTCCGCTGAAGATGGCCAGATCAATAAATTTCGGACCGGCGAATAGACTTGCTTTTGACTCCGGATGTTCTTCTGATAGACTCGTCTTTAGGGAGTGGATCAGCGGGCACGATTGGTGGTGGAAGCTGATCCGGTCGACTTGATTTGTGAGATATTGGTGGACAGTTTTGGGTATTGGGAACAGGAGCTTGCTATGGATTTCACTAATAGAGGCTTGTTGAATGGTGAAGTCTTTTGGAATATCTTGATAATGAGCGAAGTAGCTTTCTTCCTTTTCTTCGGCAAATAGTTGGTCCGGAATGAGTACCGAGGTTGGTGAGAGGTACATAAAACGAATGTGATCGTATGGCCGGAGGAGGTAGCTTTCGGAGTTTAGGAGGATTCGAAGATGGTCGGCCTGGTTTTCGGGGCTGACGGGTTTTGTGAACCAGTAATGTCGTAGTGCGACATAACGATTTGCCAGCAGGTCTAGGATGGCAAATGAGAACAGTTGGGCTCCGTACTGTATGGATAACTGGCATACGGAGCTGTTCCGGCTGTCAAACGATTCATCAATTGCGGCAATACTAGGCATGAAGTAGAAATGGTGTCTGAAAGTGATAAAAAAAAATAGCTTCACCAAACGGCAAAGCTATCTTAATTCGTTGATTTGCGCTTTTTATTCCCAGTTCCCGGCGTTGTTATTTGCCTCCTCGATATTTCCAACCCGCAGACCTTTGAAATCCTTGGCAAGGTCGTTTAAGTTGATAATCAACTGACGATCGAGCCCGTTCAGAATATCGAAATTGAGGGCCGAAGCTTCAAATACCTGAACGGTAACTTTTGAAGCGGTGGTGATCTCTCCCGCCTGAAGGTTAAACTCGATCCCATCGGTATAGGGAACATATCGGAGGGAATCGATTGGATATCCTTTTGGAAAAATTGAATCTTGTACTGGCACATAAATGGTACGCCGAACAATCAGCCCTTTGGCAACAGCGAGGGAGTCATCAAGGCTACCTTCGGCGTATTCAACCGGGAAGGAGTCATGTTTGACAAAATTGATCAGGGTGTCAAAACTTCCGGTGTATTTTGAGTAAACCGAACGGTAAGCGACCTGGGCAGTCCTGATGTCCTTGAGCCTTTCAACAACTTTTGCATAGCGAGTATCTTTTTCCTGCTGGAAATTGATGGGTTTCATGATCCCGGTGTAGATGAAATAAGTCAGGACAATGATCAGACCTAACAAGAGCACCTGTACGATATACCTTAAGGCTTTCATTTCTGATGTTTGTTTATGTTTGCTTGCAAATTTAATACATTATTTTTAGAAAAAATTTGTGCTTGAAAATCATTTTTCCCCCTCATGCTGATTGATGATCTATCCGCTCGGCTGACCAATAATCTTGGCCATCCTCCAACACCGGGCCAGATGAGGGTTATACCGGCTCTGGCCACGTACGTATTAGATCAAAATGATTCCATTTTTTTGATCAAAGGGTATGCCGGCACCGGCAAAACTACTCTCGTTGCCTCTTTAGTAAAAACGCTGGCTGATTATCGGATAAAGACCGTATTGCTAGCCCCAACTGGAAGAGCAGCCAAGGTTATGAGCACCTACTCTTCGTCGCCAGCCTATACAATTCACAAACGGATCTACCGCCAAAAAAAGGTGATCGAAGGTTTTGGAGAGTTTGGACTCGACCGAAACCTTTCTAGAAATACGCTTTTTATTGTTGATGAGGCCTCTATGATCAGTAATCAGACGATGGACCTTTCGGTATTTGGGAGCGGTCGATTATTAGATGATCTCATCAGCTATGTATTCTCCGGAGCTGGTTGCAAATTGGTGCTGATTGGTGATGATGCCCAACTTCCCCCGGTAGGTTTTCCAGATAGTAACGCATTAAATTCCAGTTATTTATCCAGATATGGTTTCCCAGTCTCCGAGTATACCTTGCGCGAAGTGGTTCGGCATACCGCGAATTCCGGCATTCTATTCAACGCAACAAAAATGCGTGAATATCTAGCTGTTAAACATACCGGACTTCCCGCAATTGTTGCCGATAAATTTGATGATGTGGTCAGCATCAGCGGTCAGGACTTGCCCGGATTGATTGAACAGAGCTACCAGGATGTTGGAGTGGAAGAGACTATGGTGGTCTGTCGGTCGAATAAACAGGCCAACCGCTATAATTTGGGTATCAGGAATATGATTCTCCAATACGAGGAGGAGATCAGGATTAACGACCTGGTCATGGTGGTCAAAAATAATTACCATTGGCTTCGTGATAATCCCGAGGTGGACTTCATCGCCAACGGTGATATCCTGGAGATCATGCGCATCAAAAATAGTCGTGAACTGTACGATTTGCACTTTCGGGATGCATCGGTCAGGTTGACAGATTACCGCAATATGGAGTTCGATGCCAAGTTGATGTTAGATACCATTACGATGGATACTCCGGCTCTTGACCGGGAACGGCTACGAGAATTTTTTAATGCTGTTTCGGAGGACTACTATACGGTGAAGGGTAAAAAACACAAAGCTGATGCCATCCGGGAGGATCCCTTTTTTAATGCTTTACAGATCAAATTCGCTTATGCAGTAACCTGCCACAAAGCCCAGGGAGGCCAGTGGAAGCATGTCTATATTGACCAGGGCTTTATCCAGCCTGATGCATTGGATTCGGACTATTATCGCTGGCTCTATACGGCGATAACCAGAGCCACAGAAAAACTATTTCTGATCAATTTCAGATCAGAATTTCTTGATAAATAGTAGGATACGATAGGATAGGATAGGATCTGCTCCCAGTATCCCCCAGAGCTTTACAGCTGCAAGTCGTTAATCATTGTTGCAATCCGCGCAGACAATACTTCGGTAGCAGACTTGATCTCTTCTCTCGATGCAACCTTCCGGCGAACAGAAAAGTAGAATTTAATCTTCGGTTCTGTTCCAGAAGGCCTCATGGAAACGATGGATCCATCGGCTGTAACAAATTGAAGTACATTGGATTTAGGAAGGGTGATGTCGTATCTCATGTGGGAGATCAAGTCGTAAGATATTCCTGTTTTGAAATCCAGCAGCATGACGACTTCGCTGCCACCCAATGATTCGGGAGGCTGATGGCGAAAGCGTTCCATCATGGCTTCGATCTCCTCCTGACCGGATTTCCCTTTCCTGACGATATTGATCAGATGTTCTTGGTAGAGGCTGAATTCCACGTAGATCTCTTCGAGAAGATCCAATAGGGATAATCCTCGTTCTTTGGCCCAGGCAGCCGTTTCTGCGATCAGAGCACAGGTGGATACTGCATCTTTATCTCGGACAAAACTGCCGGTCATGAAACCGTACGACTCTTCCCCGCCGCCAACAAAGTGCTCCTGCTGCTCTTTTTTGTGTATCAGCTCGGCGATCCATTTGAAACCGGTGAGCACCTCATAGGTTTTGACTCCAAACGCCTCAGCTATTTCGCTGAATAGTGGAGTCGTGACGATGGTTCTGGCAATAAACTCATTACCTTTTAGTTTGCCTTGCTCTTTCAGGTTCTTCAGAAGATAATAGACTAGAAGTGAACCAGTTTGGTTGCCATTTAGCAACTGATAACCACCGTCGCGGTCTCTCACAGCAATACCTACCCGATCCCCATCTGGATCTGTGGCCATAACCAGATCGGCTTCGGTTTCGGTCGCTTTTTCGATGGCCATGGTCAGGGCAGCGCGCTCTTCTGGGTTTGGAGACACCACGGTGGGGAAATTGCCATCGGGGTTGTTTTGTTCTGGTACAGAGATGATTTCGCGGAATCCAAATCGCTTCATCAAGGCCGGAACCATATGGACACCCGTTCCATGGATTGGGGTATACACGATTTTGATGTTGCCATGTTTCCGGTTGAGATCAGGATTGAGACTCAGCGTCATTAGTTTATCTAGATACGCTTCATCAACCTTTTGACCGATCTGATGGATCAGGGATTGGTCTCCGTCAAAACGGACCGATTCGATCCGGGTGATATCTCGTACTTCACTAATAATGTTTATATCGTGGGGAGGTACCACTTGACCCCCATCTTCCCAGTACACCTTGTACCCGTTGTACTCTTTGGGATTATGGGAAGCAGTAACCACTACACCTGATTGACAACCAAGGTGCCGGATGGCGAAAGATAGCTCAGGGGTGGGACGAAGGTCTTCAAACAAATAGGCATGTATCCCATTGGCTGATGCAACTTTAGCGGTCGTTTCAGCAAACAGTCTCGAATTATTGCGGTTGTCATGTGCAATGGCAATGCTCAGCTTTTCACGATTGGGAAAGCTCTTCTTCAAGTAGTTACAGAGTCCCTGTGTGGCCATGCCGATGACGTATAGGTTCATACGATTGGTTCCTGGCCCCATAATGCCCCTCATTCCGCCGGTACCAAATTCGAGGTCACGGTAAAAAGCTTCGGTGAGTCCCTCGGGATCGTGATCAATCATCTCAGAAACCTGTTTTCTGGTTTCCTCGTCGAATCCATCACCCAGCCACTGCCGGGCCTTCTCGAGAATTCCTGGATCTACTACTTGCTTATTCATGGTATGGTGGTTATCTGTTTATATTAAGTTCCGGAGGCAGCGCGTCAGGCTCTCCTTCCAGTATGCGATTTCAAAATTAAAAGTTTTGCTAAACAGCGAGTTATCCATGACACTAAAGGCGGGTCTTTTGGCTTTTTGGGGATATTCATCGGACGAAACTGGTATCACAGCACACGGCAGGCCGGCTACATGCATAACTTCGGCCGCCATATCGTACCAGGTTGCTTCCCCACTATTGCAGAAGTGATATACGATTGGTTTTGATGGCCATTCGGGTTTTGAGACGAACTCCTTCAGAACCCGGATAACCGCTTGTGCCAAATCGGCAGCATAGGTTGGACAGCCCCTTTGGTCATTGACAACTCCAATGGAGTCTCTTTCCTGACCCAGCCGCAACATCGTCCGAACGAAATTGTGGCCAAATTCGGAATAGAGCCAAGAGGTGCGGATGATAACCGACCGGCCACCAGTCTCTCTCACTGCCTCTTCCCCTTCAAGTTTCGTACGGCCATAAACTGTATTGGTTCCGGTTGGGTCGCTTTCACGATATGGCTGATGACCTGTGCCAGGGAAAACATAATCTGTGCTAATGTGAATCAGCGGAATCTGTCGCGAAAAGGCGGCATTAGCCAGGTTCGCCGGTCCGATGGTATTGACCTGAGAAGCTAACTCTGGTTCTTCCTCAGCTCGATCAACAGCAGTGTAGGCTGCACAATTAACGATTGCATCAGCTTGATTAATAGTAAGATAGCGGTTGATTGCTTCCAGGTTGGAAATATCTAGGTCTTGAATATCAGTTCGTATCCAATAAAAATCAGGTCCATTCGGAAGAATAGTGGTGAGTGATTGTCCTAATTGCCCATTCGCTCCTGTGAGAAGAATCTTCATTTCGTAGTTTTATCTGAAGATGAAATTTGTTTCTGCTTCGCTGAATAAGGGAAGCATCCGGTCCTTATTGCTGATTAGAGCTTTATCGGTATTCACCGGCCATTCAATTTTCAAATTGGGATCCAGACAATGGATACCTCTTTCAGCCTCAGGTCGATAGTAGTCATCGCATTTATAGAAAAAGACAGCCTGTTGACTAGTGACGGCAAAGCCGTGGGCCATCCCTTTGGGTATGAATAGCTGGAGTCGGTTGGCCTGACTGATTTCGATGCCGAAGGAGTGTCCATAGGTTGGGGATCCTTTTCTTAGGTCAACGATCACATCCCAGACAGATCCTTCCAGTACCCGCACCAACTTAGCCTGACCATAGGGAGCCAACTGGTAATGAAGACCGCGGATGACGCCATATTCGCTTCGGGATTGGTTATCCTGGACAAAATCGGCCTCAATACCCATATTGGCCAGGCTCCTTTTGTTGTAGCTCTCAAAAAAATATCCTCTGGTGTCCTCGAACACGACTGGCTCAATGACCAGCAATCCTGGTATCGGTGTTTCCTTTATTTTCATCAAGTTATTATAGAGATTTATTTTGTTCCTTGGCTAGTGACCTCAAATACTCGCTATACTGGTTGTTCCCATTATTCTCCGCCAGCTGCAGCAGCTGATTGCGATCGATATAGTCTTTCTTAAAGGCAATCTCCTCTAGGCAGGCTACTTTCAATCCTTGGCGCTGTTCAATGGTGGCAATAAAATTGGAGGCCTGAAGCAGACTATCATGAGTTCCGGTATCCAGCCAGGCCATCCCTCTGCCAAGCAGTTTAACCTGAAGCGTGCCTTCTCGGAGGTATTCGCGGTTTAAATCGGTGATTTCCAGTTCACCCCTGGCCGATGGCTTGAGTGACTTGGCTTTGGAGACGACCGTACGATCGTAAAAATAGAGGCCGGTGACGGCATAATTGGATTTCGGCTTGGGAGGTTTCTCTTCGAGGCTGAGAACCTGGCCTTTATCATTAAATTCAGCTACGCCATAACGATGTGGATCATTGACGTAATAACCAAATACGATTGCTCAGCTGGTTAATTGAGCAGATTCCTCTAAAATACGGCCAAAGTTATAGCCATAAAAAATATTATCTCCGAGAACCAGGCAGGCAGAATCCCCATTAAGAAATTCTTCACCAATAATAAACGCTTGGGCAAGCCCGTCGGGTGATGGTTGCTCCGCATAGGAAATCTGTAGCCCGATTTGATGACCATCTCCCAACAGGTCGCGATAAAGTGGGAGATCTTTGGGAGTGGAGATGATTAAAATTTCCCGCAGTCCGGATAGCATCAATACCGATAATGGATAGTATATCATCGGTTTGTCATAAACCGGAATGATTTGTTTGGAGATACTTTTAGTTACCGGATAGAGCCTTGTGCCAGCTCCACCAGCCAGAATAATTCCTTTCATTTAGTTTCGTTTTGGATCAGTTCTTTGAAATAATTGATGGTCTTTATGAGTCCAGCTTCTAATGAAATAGTTGGATTCCAGTTGTTTAGAATCTTTTTTGCCAAGGTAATATCTGGTTTTCGCTGGATCGGATCATCTTCGGGTAGCGGCAGGTAGGTTAGTCCAGATTTTGAGTTGGTTAGCCGGATAATGGTATTAGCCAGTTCCTGGATGGTAAACTCACTTGGATTACCGATGTTCACTGGTCCGATGAAATCATCAGGGGTATTCATCATACGGATCAGACCTTCAACCAGATCATCGATATACTGAAAGCTCCGGGTCTGCTTCCCATCACCGTAAATCGTGATATCCTCGCCCTTCAATGCTTGGATGATGAAGTTAGAGACTACTCTTCCGTCCTGCGGATGCATTCGGGGGCCGTAGGTGTTGAAAATTCTGACGATCTTAATCCTGACCTGGTTCTGGTTATGGTAATTAATAAAAAGGGTTTCGGCGCAACGTTTTCCTTCATCGTAGCACGACCTGGATCCAATGGGGTTGACGTGACCCCAGTAATCTTCTGTTTGGGGGTGAACCTTTGGGTCACCGTAAACTTCGCTGGTGGATGCCTGTAGTATTTTTGCCTTGATCCGTTTGGCCAGGCCAAGCATGTTGATGGCACCCATGACCGATGTCTTGATGGTTTTTATCCCATTATATTGATAATGGATGGGAGAGGCGGGGCAGGCCAGGTTATAAATCTCATCAACCTCAATGAAATAGGGCATAGTGACATCGTGTCTGACCAGCTCAAAATAGGGCCGGTTAAGGAGATGGATAACATTTTGTTTGCTGCCGGTGAAATAATTATCAAGGCACACGACTTCATGTCCATCGTTCAGCAGACGTTCGCAGAGGTGGGAGCCGATAAACCCGGCTCCTCCGGTTACCAGGATTTTTTTCATCCGGTTATGATTTTTTGGGTAATCGTCCAATTCCGTAATAGGAAAATCCGTTCTCGGCCATTTCGTCTGGTTCGAAAATATTCCGCCCATCAAAAACCACGCTGTTTTTTAGCAGTTTTTCCATGATTCGGTAGCGGGGTACTCTAAACTCAGGCCATTCAGTCATTAGGATCAGGGCATCTGCATCGATTAAAGCTTCGTATGGGTCGTCGGCGTAGCGGATCTGATCCCCGATTCTCCGCTGGGTTTCTGTCATGGCAACCGGATCATACGCGGTGACCTGAGCTCCTGCCTCGCGAAGTTGTTGAATCAGGACCAGAGAGGGCGCTTCCCGCATATCATCAGTATTAGGTTTGAAAGCCAATCCCCAGATGGCGAATCGTAACCCTTTTAATTGATGGTTAAAATGGGTGCTTATCTTGGTGAACATCCGCTTTTTCTGGTCATCATTTACTTCTTCCACGGCCTTAAGGACGCGGAGAGGGTATCCGTTTTGGGCGGCAGTCCGGATCAGAGCTTTGACATCTTTGGGGAAGCAACTACCGCCGTACCCAGCTCCAGGGTAAAGAAATTTGTTGCCGATACGGCTGTCGCTCCCAATGCCAAGTCGTACTTTATCGACATCAGCCCCCACGATTTCGCACAGGTTGGCTATATCGTTCATAAAGCTGATTCGGGTGGCTAGCATGGAGTTTGCGGCGTATTTGGTCATTTCGGCTGATGCAATATCCATAAAGATGATCGGGTGACCGTTTAAAACGAAGGGTTTGTAGAGCCTGTTCAAAGTTTTTTCAGCTCGCTCCGAACTAATTCCACAGACGATCCGATCGGGTTTCAGGAAATCCTGAATGGCTGAGCCCTCTTTTAAGAATTCCGGGTTGGAGGCTACATCAAATTCAATATCAATATTTCTGGCCAGTAACTCTTTTCTGACTGCTGCCTCCACTTTGGCGGCTGTCCCGATAGGAACGGTGCTTTTCGTCACGATCACCATGTAACGATCCATCTGTCGACCAATACCAGCAGCTACCTCCAAAACATAACTAAGGTCAGCGCTTCCATCTTCATCCGGAGGAGTTCCAACTGCGATGAACACCGCATCAGCATCTAAAAGACTTTCAGTCAAGCTGGTGGTGAAAAATAGCCGGTTCTTGGATACATTTCGCTGAATCATATCATCCAGCCCGGGTTCGTAAATTGGAGATTTACAGGCTTTTAGCAGACTGATCTTCTCCTGGTCAACATCTACGCAGGTAACGGTAACACCTGTTTCGGCAAAGCATGTGCCAGTAACAAGACCAACATAACCTGTCCCAACAACAGAGATTTTCATAAAAAAGAGATTACTAGGAAGCAAATATACTAAACCTGACTATTTTTCTGATTTCGCTGGTTTCAATACCGATTGCTGATTATTTAAGCTACTATCAGGTAACGACTTATTTGAAAAAATCTTACCTTTGCGCCCATATTTGATCAAAATAAAGTCTAACGCATTAGCTAATTGATTATTAACAAATGTCAGAACAAGAAAAAAAACAAAACGAAGAAGAAATTACCCAGGTGGGTAATCAGGAATCTGAAAACACTGCTTCGACAGAAGAAACCAAGGTTGAGGTATCAGCCGAGGAACCAACTATGGATGAACCGGTTGTCGACAATGAGGTCGATCTAACCGAAGTTGATGAGGAGATTGAGGAGAACGAAGAGCTTGAAGAAGAGGAAGAAGAAGAAGAGGAGGAAGAGGAGGAGGAAGAGGAGGAAGAGGAGGAAGAAGACGATGAGGATCTAAAGAAGCCGCTTTACGCTGCCCGTTCGTTGACTGGGGATGAGTTTGACTGGGACAATTATGCTGCCAGTGATGATGGTTACTCTCCAGAGGAGCGTACCCGCCTGGAAGCCATGTTTGACCAGACCTTGTCGGTCGTCGCTCCTAATGAAGTTATCGAAGGGACGGTTGTTTTCATGAACAAGCGGGAGGTAGTCGTCAACATCGGTTACAAATCCGAAGGTGTGGTCAGCCTTAACGAATTCCGGTATGATCCAGATCTGAAGCCGGGAGATAAGGTTGAGGTGTATGTTGAAACCCTTGAGGACAAGAACGGTCAACTGCTTCTGTCCCATAAAAAGGCCAGAGCCATGAGGTCCTGGGATCGGGTGAACGATGCCTTCGAAAAGTCAGAAATTATTAAAGGTTACATCAAATGCCGCACAAAAGGCGGTATGATCGTGGATGTGTTTGGCATTGAAGCCTTCCTTCCTGGTTCTCAGATTGATGTGAAACCAATCCGTGACTATGATATTTTTGTTGGGAAGACCATGGAATTCAAAGTCGTTAAGATCAATCAGGAATTCAAAAACGTGGTAGTTTCCCATAAAGCGCTGATTGAAGCCGAACTGGAAATCCAGAAGCAGGAGATTATCTCCAAACTTGAAAAAGGGCAGGTGCGTGAAGGATCTGTTAAGAACATTACTTCTTACGGTGTATTTATCGACCTGGGTGGTGTTGATGGTCTGATCCATATCACTGACCTCTCATGGGGCCGCGTCAATCATCCGGAAGAGATTGTCGAATTGGACAGCAAAATCAATGTCGTAATTCTTGATTTTGATGATCATAAGAAGCGTATCGCTCTTGGCCTCAAGCAATTAACTCCTCATCCATGGGATTCACTTGATGCAAACCTGAAGGTCGGGGATGTCGTTAAGGGTAAAGTCGTGGTGATGGCTGATTACGGTGCATTTGTTGAGGTAGTTGCTGGCGTTGAAGGTCTGATCCACGTTTCTGAAATGTCTTGGTCACAGCACCTCCGCAGTGCTCAGGAATTTCTGAAAGTCGGTGATGAGATTGAAGCCGTGATTTTGACCTTGGATCGTGAGGAGCGCAAAATGTCGCTCGGCATGAAGCAGATGAAGCAGGATCCATGGTCTGATATTGAAGTAAGATATCCGGTAGGATCGGAACACACCGCTAAAGTTAGGAATTTCACTGGTTTCGGCGTATTTGTTGAGATTGAAGAGGGCGTTGATGGCCTGATTCATATCTCCGACCTGAGCTGGACCAAAAAGATCAAGCATCCGGCTGAATTTTGCACTATTGGTGATGAAATCCGTGTCGTTGTGCTGGAGATTGATAAAGAAAACCGTCGCCTGAGCTTAGGCCATAAGCAACTGGAAGAGAATCCGTGGGATGTATTTGAAACCCTGTTCACCGAAGGTTCTGTTCACGAAGGAACCATCACCAGTGTTTTCGACCGCGGTGCTGTGATTGCCTTGCCTTATGGAGTTGAAGGATTCGCTACTCCTCGCCATCTGACCAAAGAGGATGGAACACAAGCTCATGCCGATGAAAGACTGATGTTTAAGGTGATCGAGTTCAATAAGAGTGGACGCCGTATCATTCTGTCGCACAGTAGAATATTCGAAGATGAGAAGCGCGCCGAAGAGACTAGCGAGCGGAAATCCAAAGTGACGGTCGAAAAGAGCTCCAAGAAGATGCGTACTCCTATGGAGTCAACTACGCTTGGCGATATCTCAGAATTGGCTGCTTTGAAAGATCGGATGGAGGCTGCCGAAAAGGTTCAGTCGAAAAAGACCAAGAAAGCCGCTCCAATTGAGGAGAAAAAAGTGGTAGAAGATGAAAAACCTGTTGAAGATCAGGTGGTTATTGAGGAACCTGTAGTAGAAACCACTGCTCCGGAAACAGAGGAGCCAGTAGTGGAAACTCCGGCTACCGAAACGGAAGAGACAGAAGCCCCTGCTGCTCCGAAAACTCGGAAGAAAAAGGAGCCAACACAGGAAAATGATGATTCTGCTGAGAAGGAGGCTTAACCCGGATGGCTTTTTCCCTGACAATACTGGGGAGTAGTTCCGGAGTGCCTACTGCAGGCAGAAATACGACCGCTCATGTGCTCAATGTACATGAGCGGTTTTTTTTGATCGACTGTGGAGAGGGAACTCAGATCCAGTTTAGGCGTTTCCGGATCCGCTTCGGGAAGGTTAATCACATTTTTATCACGCACCTACACAGTGATCATTATATTGGCCTGTTTGGACTTCTATCTACCATGAGTATGATTGGGAGGAAAACGCAGCTTCACCTGTTTGCTCCGGCCCGCCTGGAGCAAATCTTGGAGAGTCACTATTCGTTAGTATCCGACCGCCCGCTTTTCCCCATCGTGTTTCATCCCCTGGATTCTGCTGGTCCAACCATGATCCATGCCGACGCCCACGTAGAGGTCACCTCCTTCCCAACCCGCCACCGGATTCCGGCCTGGGGGTTCCTGTTCAGGGAGAAATTTCGCCCTGGAAATAATAGAGCTCTGCAACCCCGAAGTTTCGCCCATTGTGCCGACGGCCTTTTTAATCCATCACTAGCTGACATTCTCAGAGGGGTGAACTTGCTGTACCATGAGGCAACCTATCTGCATGATAAGCTCGAAAGAGCCCGCTCAACCGGCCATTCAACTGCCCTACAGGCTGGAGAGATGGCCCGGATATCAAATGTCCAACAGTTGGTGATTGGACACTTCTCAGCCCGCTATAAGGATGTAACCCCACTGCTTGATCAGGCGAAATCAGTTTTTGAGAATACTTCTGCAGCCTATGATGGCCTGACAATCCAAATCGACTAATTTTACCCCATGGAAGAATCAATTCTGATCCTGGATTTTGGGTCGCAATATACCCAATTGATTGCCAGGAAGATACGAGAGTTAAATGGCTATTGCGAGATCGTTCCCTTCAATCGTGTGAAGACCCCGGGCCCCGGAGTCAAAGGAGTAATCCTGTCGGGAAGCCCCTATTCGGTCAGAGATGCCCAGGCACCAGTACCTAACCTTTCGGCCATCAAAGGAAATTTTCCGTTACTTGGAATTTGCTACGGTGCTCAGTTTCTGGCGCAAGCTTTCGGTGGTGAGGTTTTGCCATCAAAACACCGGGAATATGGACGTTCCAATCTCACCTTTATCGATCATGAAGATCCTCTTTTCCATGGCCTTTCAATTAATACCCAGGTCTGGATGTCACACGGGGATACCATATCAAAAGTGCCTGATAGTTATAGGATTACAGCCAGTACACCCGATGTGGCCATCGGAGGATTCCGGATTGCCGGTGAACCAACTTATGGCATCCAGTTTCATCCCGAAGTGTATCACACTTTTGAGGGGAAAGACCTACTCCGAAATTTTGTGGTGGATATCTGTGGATGCAGTCAGAACTGGACTCCTGACAGCTTCATTGAGTCGTCAGTAAATCACCTCAGGGATATCATCGGCAATGATCAGGTGGTTCTGGGGCTTTCTGGTGGGGTCGATTCGACCGTGGCCGGTATCCTGTTGCACCGGGCCATTGGTGATCAACTGACCGCCCTATTCATTGATAACGGGTTACTCCGGAAGAATGAATTTGAAAATGTTTTAGAATCATATAAACATCTGGGTCTGAATGTAATTGGTGTTAGAGCAGGCGATCAATTCCTCCAGGGACTGGCCGGCTTGACCGATCCGGAACAGAAGCGCAAAGCGATCGGTCGCATTTTTATCGATGTTTTTAACCAAGAGGCTGAAAAGCTGACCGACATTCGTTGGCTGGCGCAGGGAACAATCTATCCGGATGTCATCGAATCGGTTTCCGTTAACGGACCATCAGCGACGATCAAATCGCATCATAATGTGGGTGGTCTGCCGGAAAAGATGCACCTGAAAATTGTTGAACCGTTGAAGCTGCTGTTCAAGGATGAGGTGCGTCGGGTCGGAGAGGCCCTCCATATCCCCGACAGGATCCTAAAAAGACATCCATTTCCTGGGCCCGGACTGGGTATCCGGATATTAGGTGAGGTGGATGCGGAACGGGTCAGGCTCCTGCAGGAGGTTGATGATATCTTTATTAATGCCTTGATTGAAAAAGGTTTATATGATCTGGTGTGGCAGGCTGCTGCCATTCTGCTGCCAATCCAGGCGGTAGGTGTTATGGGCGACGAGCGTACTTACGAAAATGTGGTTGCCCTGCGAGC
>JAAYIP010000068.1 GCA_012523435.1 Bacteroidales bacterium
GGCTTTACCGGCGAAAAATATGGCGGAAGCACCTACTGGGACACCGAAGCATTTTGCCTGCCATTCTACTTGAGTACCACCGATAGCCAAATCGCTAAAAATCTGCTCGTGTATCGTTACCGGCACCTGGAGAAAGCCATCGAAAATGCTGAAAAACTGGGCTTTACTGATGGTGCTGCACTATACCCAATGGTCACCATCAACGGCGAAGAGTGCCACAACGAATGGGAAATCACCTTCGAAGAGATCCACCGGACCGGCGCCATCGCTTATGCGATCAACAACTATATCCGCCATACCGGCGATGACTACTATCTGGCAGAAAAGGGGCTCGAAGTCCTGATCGCACTCTCCCGGTTCTGGTCCCAACGAACAACCTTCAGCGATGTCAAACAAAAATTTGTCATCTTGGGAGTCACCGGTCCAAACGAGTACGAAAACAATGTTAATAACAACTGGTACACCAACTACCTCGCCGCCTGGACTTTAGCCTATACGATGGAGAGCCTCGACCTGGTGCTGGAGAATTACCCCGACGACTTTGACCGGGTTATGGAACTCACCGGATGGCCCGTAAAAACCGAAATAAATCGTTGGCAATCAATCATTCAGAATATGTTTCTTCCTGAAAATAAGGAGGTTGGAATATTTCTCCAACAGGAAGGCTATCTCGATAAGGAACAAATGCTCGCTTCTGAACTGAATCCTGCAATCCGACCACTAAACCAACACTGGTCGTGGGACCGTATCCTGCGCTCCTGCTTCATTAAACAGGCTGATGTGCTGCAAGGACTCTATTTTTTTGAGGATCAATTCGATCTGGAAACTATCAGGCGTAATTTCGATTTCTATGAGCCCCGGACAGTACACGAATCATCCCTCTCCCCCTGCGTTCACGTAATCCTCGCCTCCAAACTGGGTTATACCGACAAAGCATACGAGCTGTATCTCAGAACTAGCCGACTAGACCTTGATGATTACAATCATGAGGTCCACGAAGGATGCCATATTACCAGTATGGCCGGCACCTGGATGGCTGTAGTCGAAGGTTTTGGCGGAATGGAAGTATCTGACAATCAACTAAATATCAATCCAGTACTTCCAGACACCTGGAAGGAACTGTCGTTCACCATCCACTTCCGTGGACTACTGCTCCATATCGTTGCTAACCACAAACAAATAACCATCTCTGAACATCAGGGAAAACCATTCCAGGTCATCGTAAGCAGACAAGCCCACCGATCATCCGAAGGAAAACCTCTTTGTGTCAGGATTAATGAGTAACTAGCTTCCAATTATAGTTGCGATTACTAAAATATTGATTATCTTTGCTTTAGAAAAGACCCGGGTCCTAACCCTGACATTAAAAAAAAATTAAAAAGCAATCAATGGAATTTATTTTCCATTACCTTTGTATCGATTTTTCAGACCGAGAGAAGCCGGCAAAAAGAGCCTGGTTTTCAGAGTCATTGAAAAGATACAACAATCTTATTTTTAATAAAATTTAACAACTAGTAACACCAAATCTTTAACGGAGGATTAAAAAATGAAAATGAAACTGCTTTCTGGAATTGTTCTGATGAGTTTAGCCCTGGTATTTTCTAGCTGCCAGAAGTACCCACAGGCTGAAGTAGACCAGGCTAATGCTGCAATTGAAGCTGCCAGGGTTGCTGAGGCTGATGTGTATGCCGCTGACGAATTCACCGCTTTAAAAGACTCACTGGCTATGGTGATCAATTCGGTTGAAAAAGAGAAATCAAAACTTTTCTCCAATTACAAAGAGGAACTCACCAAGCTAACTTCAACGGTCGAAATGGCTACTTCTGTTGCAGAAAAGGCCCAGACCAAAAAAGTCGAGATGAAAGAGGAAGCTACAGCCATTTTGACTGAATTGGTAACTATCATCGACCAAAACACCAAAATGATCGCCAAAGCTCCAAGGGGCAAAGAAGGTAAAGCCGCTCTTGAACTGATTCAGAATGAACTCACCAGCGTTCAAACCGGTATGGAAGAAGCTAGTGCCAAGTTGGAATCAGGTGATGTATTCAACGGAATCAATCAGGCTAAAGCTATCAAAGAAAAAGCGGTCAGCATTCACACCGAACTGGTTGAAGTTCTGACCAAAGCAAGAATCAAACTCCCTTTCTAAGAAAAGGAATGACTTAAAACTAACCCCGGGATCGTAACTGGTCTCGGGGTTTTTTAAATTTGCCCCAATTTATGACACGAAGGCTGAAGAAGAAATATCGGCGGTTCCTTAACCTGTTCCTGACGGCTGCTGTCCTTTTGCTGGCTGGAGCTTTATTCCTGTTCATTCCAAAGCCACCGGACGAAGAGATGGAAAGGACTCGGGTATCCATCGGTGAAGCCCGTAAATTAATCTCTCCTGATTTCGTTCCACCAACGTTAACGGAAGCTGAAATCCTCTACGATTCTGCAATGCGAATCTGGAAACAAGAGAACGAAAAATTCATCTTCAGCAGGAATTATAAATCAATCATAAACCTCTGTACTACAGCCTCTCAACTGGCAGTGGCGAGTCCAAAACTGGCAGATCAGGCAGCTAGTTCCTTTATTGATATCCTTGGGGATGACATAAAAACACTGAAAGCAGATACAACAGAAATCGGACTGCTATACAGGCGTTTACCCGCTCTGGTGGAGATTAACGGAAAATATACTCAGGGGGTGCTGCTCCTGAAAGAAGCCGAACTGAACCTGGAGCAAAAGAAATACAAAGAGAGCCGCAAGAAACTCGATAAAGCAAAAAACTACGTCGGCCAAGTAACCCAGCATGTGCGCTTCCTGCTCAATAACTACTTCAGCCAAGTACCACAATGGCAACAACAGGCTAGCCAAACAATTCGGCAATCATCTACTAATCAAAGTTATGCGATCATTGTCGATAAGTTTGCAACGGAGTGCTACCTGTATAAAAATGGCCGACTGAGTAAAACTTTTAAGGCCGAACTAGGGAAAAACTGGATAGGCGATAAACAATTCGCGGGCGACAAAGCCACCCCCGAAGGGCTCTACAAAATAACCCGAAAAAAGCAGGGAGGCCAAACCAAATATTACAAAGCACTACTCCTCAACTATCCGAACGACGAGGATAAAAAGAGATTCAAGGAAGCAATCCGAAACCAAAGCATTCCCAGTAGCTCTCAAATAGGAGGGTTGATCGAAATACATGGAGGTGGCGGAAAAGGAATTCACTGGACTGACGGTTGTGTCGCTCTTGAAAACCGGGACATGGACATGCTGTACCGGTTGGTTCCGGTGGGATGCCCAGTACTAATTGTCGGATCCCTTCACTCTCTCGATGAGGTCCAAAAAAAAGCAAGACCATGAATATGGAAGACCAAATAGCCGAAACGATTGACCTATCACCGGAAATAACCCCGGAGCCAACTCCACCAAA
>JAAYIP010000007.1 GCA_012523435.1 Bacteroidales bacterium
AGCTGTACCATCACCCGTTGGCCTGGGGCTGCATCGCCGGATAATTCTTCCGGGATGCTGTAAGTCAGCACTTTTGGAAGTGCCAGGGGAAGGAGGATATCGGCAAACAGCGTCACGGCTTCAGCATTGAAAGGTGAGCCGGAAGGTACGAATTAAAAATAGGGTATGGTTTAATGTGCCAGGATGTCGGCTACGTCGAGCAGAATTTTGTTCAGGTTTTTGCTGGCGTTGATGGTTTTATTGAAGGGCACGTGGACGATATCGTGGTTAACAAATCCGACCATGATGCTTCGTTGGTTGTCCATCAGGGCATCGACGGCAGCTACGCCGAGGCGGCTGGCCAAAAACCGATCGAATGCTGAGGGTGATCCTCCGCGTTGCATGTGACCGAGGACGTTTGCCCGGACATCATATTCAGGGTATTTTTCCTGGATCTGCTTGGCGATCTGTTCGGCTCCGCCAACGGAGTTACCTTCGGCCACCAGGATGATGTTGCTTGATTTATTGCCCTGGCTTTTCAAGTAATCGTGGAGCGAATCCTCCTGACCATCCACTTCCGGGATCAGGATCGCTTCAGCGCCAGTGGCAATTCCCGAGTGCAGCGCGATGAATCCGGCACCCCGGCCCATCACTTCGATGAAAAACATCCGGTCGTGCGCACTGGCTGTATCGCGGATGCGGTCGACAGCCTCTACAACGGTGTTCAGGGCTGTATCATACCCAATGGTGTAATCGGTGCCATACAGGTCATTGTCGATCGTGCCCGGAATTCCGACAAACGGAATGTCAAATTCGCTGCTGAAAAGCCCGGCCCCATTAAATGTCCCATCTCCGCCGATGACAATCACGGCGTTGATGCTGGCACCCACCAGATTGCCATAGGCTTTTTGCCTTCCTTCTGGAGTCCGGAATTCAGGGCTCCGCGCAGTGCCCAGAATGGTGCCGCCACGCTGAATGATGTTACTCACGTTCCGTGAGGCTAGGGGAACAAATTCCCCATCAATCAGCCCTTTATATCCTTTCCGAATTCCTACAACTTCCAGATTGTGACGGAGAGCAGCCCGTACAACCGCACGGATTGCTGCATTCATTCCTGGCGCATCACCCCCTGAGGTTAATACGCCGATTTTCTTAATCATTGACATACTGATAGTTACTGATCATGTTTGATAAAGGCGAAAAACTCGGCAAAGGTACGAAAATTCAAGCATATTTCCGAATTCCACCGAAGGATCAATTAAGTGGCAAGGTGATGCATGCGGAAGATGTTCGAAATTTTGTTTGGGGATCTGCCCGGGAGAATCCACAATAATGGTTAACAGTACTCGTTTACAAAATTGATGAGTCATGGTGGCGGTTTCTCAATCAGATTTGAATACAATTCTTTAATTTCGAACCGAACAGCTTTTTTTTCGATACTAACCCAACCCTAATCAGGAAAAAATCTCACAGCTGCTATATTATTCTCAAGGCTCTTGTGGGCATTTTTATCGAACCAACTTAACTCCATGAGAATCATTTCCGGAATTTTCATCGTGGCCTGCCTGTTGACAGCCTCCTGTTCTACTGGAAAAACGCCTCTGGTGATCTATGAGTTGGCTCGCCAAGATTATCATGAAACCATCACGGCTACAGGCACGATTCAGTCGGTTAACAATCTGAGTATCAAGGGTCCACAGGATTATTACGGATTAATGACCGTGGATTGGGCCCTGCCTGAGGGCAGTCGGGTGGATGCCGGTGATACCATCTGCCAGCTCAAATCGGATGATTTAACCCGAATGCTTGACGATCAGGTTCGGAATCTGGAAACCCTGAAGGCCGATTTGAGAAGACTTGAGGCGGATAATGCCCTGAATATGGCTGTCCTGGAGGCGCAACTGAAAGAGAATCAGGCTGGAATGGCAATCAATAGCCTCGATTCTGTTCAAATGCAATTTGCTCCGCCTGTGCGGAAAAAATTGATGGAGCTTGAATTGGCAAAAGCGCGGGTGCTGGAGCGAAAACTAGAGCGGAAATTCCTGGCAGAGAAAACCATTGATGAAACAGAGATCCGCCAGATGACCTCCCGCATTGCACAGGTCGAAAACCGGATAAAAACCTTGGAGGAATCTGTTCGAGGACTGACTATTGTTGCCCCCACCGCAGGAATTCTTACCGCATCCCAATTGTTGGGCAGGATCGTTATGATTACCGGTAATGGAGTGGAAACCGAACTGGGTGGATATCCAAAGCCTGGTGCGCAAATTTACCCGGAACTACCCCTCATGTCTCTTCCTGATCTGAGCGAAATGGAGATTCAATTTAATGTGCAAGAGGTAGATTTTAAGCGAATTGAGAAAGGACAGCCTGTTGCCATCCAGGTTGATGCAGCCAACAAACTCCAAACGACCGGAACAGTCAAATCTAAATCCTTAGCGCCGAAAACGCATTATGCAGGATCCGTGAGATATAAATATTACGAGGTTGTTGTCGGGATCGACAGCTGTCATACCCTGATGACTCCTGGAACAAGTGACCGGTGTACAATCACCATCAATCATATCAGGGATACCGTGGTTGCGCCAACCATGGCGATTTTCGAACGGGATAGCCAAAAAATCATCTACGAGTCGGTCGGGGAGAAATTTCGTCCGGTTCCGGTGGAAATCGGATTGGGAAACAGCTCCGAGACGATTATTACCAAAGGCCTGACCGGAGCCGAAACGATCGCTCTGGTTGAACCACCACATAATTTCATTCTTAAGCCCAAAAGAGTCATCCATGAATAAGTATCTGGTTTATTTATCCTTGCTGGTCATGGCAGGATGTAATTCAAAGCAGGCCCCGGATGTTCCTACAACCCTGGTCAAACAGGGAACTTTTATCGAGGAATTAACCGAACAGGGAACCATACGGGCGGTAAGTTCTATTGCAATATCCAGTCCATCAGTCTCTTATCGTTATGGCAGTCTGAAGATTTCAAAGATTGTCGAAGATGGAGAGGAGGTGGTGAAAGGTGATACCCTGGTGATTTTTGATCCTTCAGAGATTAAAAAGACAATTGTCAGCTCCGAACAGCAGCTGGAAATTGCCCAGGCGGAGTACGAGAAGATGAAAGCAACCCAGGAATCAGAGATTGAGGATTTGGAGGCTGACTTGGAAATTGCGCGGATCTCCCAGGAAATCTCAAAGATTAATTTCGATCAGGCTGTCTATGAGTCAGAAATCACCCGGAAGGAGATCAACCTGAAATTAGAAACAGCCAACATCGCGCTGGAGCGCGCTCGTGAACAGATCGAAAACCGGAAAAAGATCCACCAACAGGAGCTGATGCAGAAAAATCTGGTCATGAGACAACATGCCGCAATTTTGCAGGAAGCTAATAGCTCAATCAATTCGCTCTTTCTCGTCAGCCCCTCAAACGGCATTGCCATCGTTCGGGAAAACTGGATGACTGGTCAGAAGATCAAGGCAGGAGACCAACCAGGTAGTGGGGCCTTAATTGAGCTCCCCGACCTGTCAGAAATGCTGGCCGAAGTCAAGATCAATGAGGTGGATATCTCCAAAATTGAGCCGGGATTGAAAGTTATCATCAAAGCAGATGCCTATTCCGATTCTACCTATACCGGCACGATCACCACCGTGGCAAATCTTGCCCAAAACACATCCAATACTTCCAAAATAAAAGTCTTTCCCGTCCAGATTCTGATCGACGGCGTTCACAAAAACCTGATGCCAGGCCTCACGGTCAGCTGCACGATCAGAATTCGTGAAATTGAAAACACCCTGTTTATCCCGGTCGAGAGTGTTTTTAAAATACAAGGGATTGAAAATGTGTATGTTAAAACTGGTGGGGGATTTAAACGCCAGGAAGTTAAGATCGGGGTGAGCAATACCGATTATGCTCAGATACTGGAGGGACTTAAAGTTGGAGATGAGATTGCGCTGTCCGATCCTTTCCTCAACAAGCAAGAATCACCAGGTAATGGGAAAACCAATTAGCAGGAACACCATGAAAACGCGCAATCTCTTTATGGGTGCATGTATGATCCTGGTATTGGCGGGTTGTGGAAGCCGGGAGGAGAAGCACACTGTGATGCAAGGGGTTTTCCGTCAATCCTTTATCGAGTCAGGAGAGTTGGATGCTATCAGCGCTGTCGCCATCATGATGCCCCAGATTCGCTGGGAGTATGGTTATGATTTCAAAATCATGGACATGGTTGAGACGGGCCAGATGGTGCAGAAAGGCGATACCGTCATCAGGATTGATCCTTCCTCAATCGAAAAGCTCATCATATCCAGAGAGGAGGATCTTGAAAGTGCGCGTGCAGCTAGCCGTAAGCAAGAGGTCCAGATGGAGAGTAACGTTCAGGAACTGAAGGCACAGCTGAAGACCGAACAGGCCATGTACGATTTAAAGAAGCTGGAGGTGGAGCGCAGCCGCTTCGATACGGAAAACAAGCGTCGGATCAAGGAACTCGAATTTCAGCAAGCTACCATCCGGATGGAGAAAATCAAACGGCAAATTGCCCAGAAACCGATAATGGATAATTATGATCTCCGGATTCAGAAAATCAAAGAACAACAGGTCGAAGCTGAACTACACGGAGCCAGGGAGGTGTTGACCCTGATGTCCATTACAAGCCCAAAAGATGGCCTTTTTCAGCCGGGCTCAAACCCGCATTATTATCCACAAAGACCATTAAAACTGGGCGATGAGGTCTATTCAGGTATGATGATCGCGAAAATCCCTGATGTGACCCATATGAAAGTCAGGACATCTGTTCATGAAACAGCCATCACGGGAGTTTCAATGGGGATGAAAGTATTGGTCAGGCTGGATGCCCTCCCTGAAATAGCTTTTCATGGTGCGATCACGGAAATCGCCAGGGTTTGTGTTCTTCAGGGACAAGAGAAAGTGTTTAGAGTGGTGGTCGAAATTGTGGAATCGGACCTCCGCCTAAAGCCCGGGATGACGGTCAGCTGTGAATTCATCATCGAGGAGAAAGAAAATGCCCTGTTCATCCCGAACAGCTGCCTGCTAAAGGAGAACGACAACTGTTACGTGTTTCTGAATAAGCGAGGGAGAATCCAAAAAACAAAGGTCGAGGTAGGCCCTTCGAATGCTCATAATACACTGATATATAGTGGAGTAGAACCAGGCGATCCACTGGAGCCAGTCGAATCCATCCTGAATCCAATTAACAGGTAAGCTATGCAAGTAAGAGATAATGTAAACCGGGCAGTCATGGGGTTGTTAGACCACAAGTTTAGGTCTTTCCTGACCATTCTCGGTATCATTTTTGGCACCGCCTCGGTCATTGCCATGATTTCAATCGGGGAGGGGACTAAAAAGCAGGCAATTGCTAAGTACCAGGACCTTGGGGTGAGTAACATCATCATTCGGGATAAGGATTTAACCGATGCTGAGCTTGAGGTGGTCAGGATGAAATTCTCCAAGGGATTGTCCGTCGAAGACGGGAACGCCATTGCCTCCATTGTGCCAGGAGTGGTGAGCATTTCCCCTCAGAGTGAGTATAAGGCAGAGGCCAGATATGGCGACCGATCAGCGAAATCGTCGGTTATCGGGGTAACTCCGGAGGTGGTTTCGATTCTCAACTACCCGACCGAGAAAGGTGCTTTTATCAATTCGGATCAGTATGACAGGGAATTAAAGGTCTGCGTTCTAGGTGCCGGGATCGCGCGTGAGCTCTTCCGTTACGATGATCCGGTAGGACAAAGCATCAAAGTGGACGATCAGTGGTACGAGGTGGTGGGTGTGATGCAGTCGAAAGCCCTGTTCACTGAGACAATCGGGGAGTTGGCTTCGCGCGATCTGAATAGCGATATCTATATCCCCTTGTCCACCTTCAATCAGCGGATCCCCAGAACAAATCCATTCGCAAGCGAAGTAAAGCAGCTGACGGTCAGGTTTGAGCAATCCGACCAGCTGCTTCCGGCAACCGAAGTGATCCGCAGCCTGCTGAACCGCCGCCATTTTAATAATGATGACTTTTCCATCATCGTTCCCTACGAATTGATGAAACAGGAGGAAAAAGAGACACGCATCTATAACCTTTTGCTGGCTTCAATCGCTGCTATCTCCTTGATAGTCGGGGGAATCGGCATTATGAATATCATGTTAGCCTCGGTGCTGGAACGAACACGTGAGATCGGCATTCGCCGGGCAGTTGGGGGAAAGAAAAGACATATCATGGTGCAGTTCGTTACCGAAGCTGTGGTTTTGAGCATTGCCGGAGGAATTATCGGGGTGCTGCTCGGTATCTTACTGTCCCTGGGCATCTCCTGGGCTACAGATGTGCAGACTACAATTACCTTTTATAGCATACTGATGGCGTTCTCCTTTTCGGTGGTTGTCGGGATTACCTTCGGATACCTTCCGGCCAGACAGGCAGCTAACCTCCGGCCAATCGAATCGATTCGTCATGAGTAAAAATCCAACGTTATGTTAAACATTTTCAGATTGTTAGCTTTAAGCATCCTGCTTCTGGGATTGGTCCCTCTAACCATGGGACAAGAGGTCTATATGCTCGACTTGGAAACGAGCATCCTACTGGCTAAGGAAAAGAGCATTAGGATGCAGATGTTGCAACAGGGGCACAACGTGGCGTTGCATAACCTCAAAGCAGCTGTTAGCCAAAACCGGACACAGGTCTTCCTCGACATGACTGTCCCTCAATATACCGAAACAATCAAGCAGTGGGAGGATAGTACTGGGATCTCGTTTTATCCGGTAAGGCAAAACCAATTGGCAGGCTATTTTACAATCAGTCAGCCGCTTCCAACCGATGGTAGCCTGTACATCCGAAGTGGTGCCCAGAGTTTCGTCGACTTTTATGCTGATGATCGAAATACCCAGATCAACTCCAGCATTGGACTTCGCCAGCCAATTGAGGCATTTTTTGGCTTTAACAATAACCGAATGAACCTGAATCAGGCGAAATTGGCTTACGAGTTGTCGATGAAACAGCTTAAGCGTGAGGAACTTAACCTGGTTTATGAAATAAGCCAGGACTATTTCACACTTCTCTCTGTTCAGGAGCGGATGAATATCGCCCGGCTAAGTCTGGAGAAGCAGCAGGAAGCCTATGATATTGCTCAGAGCAAATACAAGGCAGGCTTGATTCGGGAAGTAGAGGCGTTACAGATGGAGGTTGATCTGAGTGCTGCTACAAACAATTATGATATGGCAATAGTCGATTTCTCTGCGCAAGTCAGAACCTTCAAGCAGAACCTTGGAATAAGCCTTCACGACAGTGTGGTTGTGAGCAGCGATCTGACTTATCAGCCGGTTTTGGTGGATGTGGAGAAGGCAGTGAAACTGGCCATGAGCAACCGTCCGGAATTACGCGAAAATGAGATCGCTATTGAGATTCAGGAGATGACGGTTAGGCGCCAACGGGCACAGGGTTTGCCGAGTGGCAATATCCAACTGAACTACAATTTTATTGGTGTCGGGAAAGACCCCCGGTCAATCCCCATTGGGGGCACGTTTGACCAGACCTGGCAAAACCTGACCAGCCGTCCGGGGAGTTTTGGCGTTGGCCTCACCGCTTCGATTCCAATCATTGACTGGGGAGCCAATAGGGCCAAGGTTCAATCGGCTATCTCCACACTGAAGCGAAATAAGTTACAGATGCAGGAAAGTCAGGTCACCATCGAACGGGATATCCGGACCCAGGTGGATCGCCTTCACAGCAGCCTACGTCGCCTTCAACTGCTCGAAAAGAATGTGTCAGTCGCGGAAAAAAGTTTTGAAATTTCGCGCCAACGCTATGCTAATGGTGAAATCGACAGTCAATCGATGGCATTGGAACGCGAGCGACTCAATAATGCTTACAACACACGCCTGGATGCTTACATCAATTACAAGTTGCTGCTGTCGGATATTATGAGAAAGACCTTTTTTGATTTCGAAAAGGGGCAGGCTATGGCTGAATAGTTCGCTGCCTCCAGGCCTCGACCTGTTCCAGGATGAAGGCTTTCTGTTCTTCCAGTGTCATCCCCGAATTATCCAGCTCGATGGCATCATCTGCTTTGCGCAGGGGGCTGATTTCCCGGGTAGAATCGATCCGGTCGCGCTCCTGTAGATTGCTGAGTATATCGTCGTAATTAACATCTAATCCTTTGATTTTCAGCTCTTTGTAACGTCTTTCGGCTCGCACTTCCGGTGAGGCGGTGAGGAAGATTTTCACTTCAGCATCGGGAAAGACGACTGTTCCGATATCCCGTCCATCCATTACAATTCCTTTTTCCTGGCCCAGCTCCCTTTGCAAGGTTACCATAGCTTCACGGACGAATCCGATTTTACTCACGGGGCTAACCAGTGCGGCCACGTCGGGATTCCGAATTTCATCTTCGACCTTCTCTCCATTAAGGTAGGTATCCGATCGACTTGTTAACTCATTGAATACAAATTCAATACGAATATCCGGAATGCGATCTTTCAGTGTTTTCTCATCCACTAGGCCTTGATGGATCAGGTTTTCGCGGATGCAATAGAGGGTGACGGCGCGGTACATGGCACCGGAATCGATATAGGTATAGCCCAGTTCGCGGGCAACATCTTTAGCTGCGGTGCTTTTCCCGCTTGAGGAAACTCCGTCGATTGCGATGATGATTTTCTTGGGGGTCATTTTTTTAAGCTAATTTACCCATTCCGATCCGGAGGGAGATTGTATGGCTCATAGCAGCAGGATGATAGCTAGCGAGAGCGTAGTCGATTTCGATGCGACCCAGGTTAACGCCTCCGCCGAAGGAGAATCCGGTGGCACCCCGGTAGCCGCTCATCCCGAGTTCTGATCCGCGGAGGAAGCTGTATCCAACGCGCAGGGCGATGAGGTTTCCGGGGATGAACTCTACTGCGGCAGCGAGGTGGTTGAGGCTGGTAGTGGCCAGCAGGCCCGCTTTGTCGAAAAAGCCGGCATCAGCTGGGGCCTCGTTGATCATTCTCCGAAGGTTATATTGTTGGAGGTTCCGGGCAGTCAGATAGAGACGAAAAGGGGCATGCCGGAGCTGATAGCTCATGCCGGCTAGCACCTCAAAAGGCAGTGGTTCCCGCGTAGGAGTGGCATAAGTGGTGAGCTGCCAGCCCAGGTTCCTGGCTACTAGTGATAGGTATAGCCGGCTTTCGGGCCGGTGGTACAGAATTCCCAGATCAGTCGTTAATCCCCACGAAACATAGCGCTCCAGCACTGAATAGATGGGACGGATGGTGGCACCAACCGTGAGGAGGCTATCGATCTGATAAGCATAGGATAGGTTGAAGGAGTATTCGGCTGCTGAAAAGGATCCGAGGATGTCACCAAATTCATTGGCCTCCGTAAAATGACCATAATTAATATGTTGCAATCCGGCTGCTGCCATACCCCACTTCCCCAGATCCCGCGCATAAGACAGGTAACCATACTGAATATCAGACAGATAATTGGAATAGTTTAGGCTGATTCGATTGTGCATCTGGCTATTTAACAGGGCAGGATTGTGATAGGCCAAGGCGGCATCGCTATTGGGAGAGGCGATGACAAATCCACCCAGAGCGGCACTGCGAGCCGATGGGGGCAGATTAAGTACCTGGTACACGAAATGCCCACCGCTCTGCGCCTTCCCATCGGGGATGGAGACGAGCATGGCCGTCAGACTCAGCAATAAAACCAGCACGGATTTCACGGTCGGGAAATTAGCAATATTATCTGGCAAAACGGATTGACCCCGCTAATTCGTATAATTGGTGGGTCAGATCGCTTTCTTTCTCAGCTTCAGCTGGGCGATCATGAGCCCCGCCAACACCACGGGTATCCCGATCGTTTTGGTAACGGTAAAGGATTCGTGGAGAATGAAGAAAGAGAAGATGGCGGTGAATACAGGGATGAAATTGGTGAAGATGTTGGCACGTGTGATGCCAATTTCCCGGATAGCGTTTGTGAAGAAAATGAAGGAGAGTGTGGATGGGAAGAGTCCCAGAAATAGGAGGGGTAACAGTGCTCCCCAGGAGAAGCTCATAGCGAGTGTCTCTGGCAAGTCGGTCAGGATGAAGATCGGCTGGAAGTAGAAAGAACCTATCAAGTTCTGCATCAGGATAATCGTTGTTGGGCGATAGGTAGCCGTCAGTTTGACAATCATCACAGAATAGCCGATGGTGGAGAAGACTGCCAGGAACATTAATCCGATACCCAGAACCGGGGCGGTGACCCGAAATCCAGGTTCAATGAGAACCAGACACACCCCGATAAAGCTGATGATAATTCCGCCAACTTTCAACCAGCTGACCTTCTCTCCGAGGAGTAGCCAGGCAGCCAGTGGGGTGATCAGGGGTATGGTGCTCACAATGACGGCCCCGGTGGTGGATGACACCATTGTCATGCCATAACTCTCTCCAAGAAAATAGAGCAGGGGCTCAAACAGGGACAGAAGTAAAAACCGACCCCAGTCGGCCCGCCGGATGGGCTCATTCAGCCGGAGCAGCCGAATCAGGAGGAATAAAAAGAGGGAGGCGATCACCAACCGGAAAAAGATCAGTGCCATCGGTCCAAAATAGCGATAGGCTAACTTGTACCCGATGAATGAGAGAGCCCAGAAAATCATGGCGAGCGTGATGCCGCCGTACATAAGTGCTCGTGATGGCTTCATAAAAAAATCCCTTCCTTTCGGAGGGATTAAAATCTGGGTGGAAGATGGGACTCGAACCCACGACCTCTGGAACCACAATCCAGCGTTCTAACCGACTGAACTACATCCACCGTATAAGCGGCCACAAATGTAAAAATTTTCTCTCATATCAGAAAGGCTTTTCTGATTTGTACCCCGATTTTTTCCCAGGGAGAGAACCCCTGATTGGTCTATTTGGTGGTTTTCATAAAAATGCCCACTTTTCGAGATGGATGTAACCGAACTCTTTTCTCATTTAAATAGCAGATTATGAAGCTGATTCCTATCACCAAGGAGACAGGGAGCGCTATCTTTCATGATGTTGGTAGGGTGATTTATCAGGATGATCCTAACTGGATTGCTCCGCTGGATATGGAGGTTGAAAACATCTTTAACCCGGCAAAAAATAGCTGTTTCGCCGATGGAGAAGCTGAACGATGGGTGTTGGAAGATGATCAGGGTCAACTCATTGGTCGGATTGCCGCTTTTGTTGACTATAAAAAAGCCCGTAAATCTGATCCTCAAGCGGGTGGGGTGGGTTTCTTCGAGTGTATCGATGATCAGGTAGCAGCGAACCTGCTGTTCGATACGGGGCGCGATTGGCTGAAGGAGCGGGGGATGCAGGCAATGGATGGTAGTATCAATTTTGGCGAAAACTTTTCGTACTGGGGAGTTCTCGTCGAAGGTTTTATGAAGCAGGGTTATGGCATGCCATATAATAAACCCTACTATCAAAAACTGTTTGAAAACTATGGTTTTAAGGATTATTTCCAGCAGTTTTCCTATCACATCGACTTATCCAAGACGTGGCCGGAACGGATGATCAA
>JAAYIP010000069.1 GCA_012523435.1 Bacteroidales bacterium
ACGGTCGCAGAGACAAGTCCGATATTGAAGACCGGAGTCGTTTTCATCTGGTACTGTTAGCCAAAAACAAGGCTGGATACCATAATCTGATCAAGATTGTCTCCCTGGCCTATCTGGAAGGCTTCTATTACAAGCCTCGGATCGACTGGGAACTGTTGGAGCTGTACCATGAGGGACTGATCGCCTGTTCCTCCTGTCTGGCAGGGGAGTTACCCCGTGCAGCCATGCATGGGCAAAAGGAGGCCGAAGAGGTGCTAATCAAATACAAAAACCTGTTTGGCGAGGATTATTACATTGAATTACAGGACCATGGCCATCCGGAGCAACAGCAGGTAAATCCTATTCTGGCCGAGCTAGCTACCCGCCACGGCGTCAAGCTGATCGCCACTAACGACGTTCATTATCTGAACGAAAAAGATGCTGAAGCCCAGGATATTCTGCTCTGCCTGAGCACCAACAAGGATTTCAACGATAAGAGCCGGATGAAATTCATGGGCCAGGAGTATTTCAAGACTGAGGAGGAGATGCTACGGTTGTTTCCGGATCATCCCGAAGCCCTTTTGAACACCCTAGAGGTGGCTAACAAAGTCGAGGAGTATGAGTTAGCTCGCCCGGTGCTGCTGCCCGCATTTGTTCTTCCCGAGCCCTTCACTTCGCAAAACGATTATCTAAGGCACTTAACATACAAAGGGGCGAGCAAGCGATATCCCGATTTAACTGATGAGATCAGAAGCCGGATTGATTTTGAGCTTGAGGTGATCTCTGGGATGGGATTTGCTGGCTATTTCCTTATCGTACAAGATTTTATCAAAGCTGCCCGCGAGCGCCAGGTATCAGTCGGGCCCGGACGCGGGTCGGCAGCCGGCTCAGCAGTTGCCTATTGTATCGGGATCACCAATATCGATCCGATAAAGTATAAGCTACTTTTCGAGCGCTTCCTGAACCCTGAGCGGGTGACTATGCCCGATATCGACATCGACTTTGACGAGGACGGTCGGAAGGAAGTGATGAAGTATGTCCTGGACAAGTATGGTAAAGACCATGTTGCTCAGGTGGTTACCTTCGGATCGATGGGAGCCAAGTCCTCCATTCGCGATGTAGCAAGAGTTATCAGTCTTCCGCTTCCCGAGGCTAACCGATTGGCTAAGCTCGTACCCGAGGGGCCCCAGGTATCGCTCAAGAAATCGGTCCAGGAGGTTCCGGAGCTCCTGAAAGAGCAAAAAGAAGGAGAACCGTTAGTTCAAAAAACACTGGAGATGGCCATGATTCTGGAGGGCTCTGTCCGCCAGACCGGAATTCACGCCTGTGGTATCATCATCGGCCCCGACCCGTTGATCGAGCATATCCCGGTTGCTCTTTCGAAGGATTCCGACCTGATGGCTACTCAGTATGATGGGCACTATCTGGAAAATGTGGGCATGTTGAAGATGGACTTCCTGGGGCTCAGAACTCTCTCTATCATACGTGATGCTCTCGAGAATATCCAACTCTCCAGGAGGATCACCATCGATATAGAGCAGATCCCCTACGATGACCTCCAAACCTTTGAGCTGTATCAGCGGGGTGAAACCATCGGTACTTTCCAGTTCGAATCGCCTGGGATGAGAGGCTATCTCAAGGATTTAAAGCCGACTTGCCTGGAGGATTTGATTGCCATGAACGCTCTTTACCGGCCCGGCCCCATGGAATATATCCCGATGTACATCCGGCGAAAAGCCGGGCTGGAACCGGTAGAATACCCGCATCCCTGGCTGGAGGATATCCTGCGCGACACGTACGGGATCATGGTGTATCAGGAACAGATCATGCAGGCTGCACAGATAATCGGAGGATTCTCTCTTGGCAAGGCCGATTTGCTCCGCCGGGCGATGGGGAAAAAGAAGCCTGAGGTGATGGCTCAACAAAAAAGTATTTTCATCGAAGGTGCGGTTAGTAAAGGTGTTCCGAAAGAAAAAGCTTCAGAGATTTTTGAGGTGATGGCCGAATTTGCCAAGTATGGCTTTAACCGCTCACATTCAGCCGGTTATGCGGTTGTTGCTTTCCAGACAGCCTACCTCAAAGCCCACTATCCAGCCGAATTCATGGCCGCGGTGTTGAGCCGAAACCTGTCGGATATCAAAAAGATCACCTTCATGATGGACGAATGCCGGCGGATGGGTCTGCAGGTTCTCGGCCCTGATGTCAATGAGAGCTATCTGAAGTTCACTGTCAACAAGGAGGGGAATATCCGATTCGGGCTGGCTGCTGTAAAAGGTGTTGGCGAAGGTGTCGTTGAGTCGATCGTCAAAGAACGGGATGCCAACGGCCCGTTTAAGGATATCTTCGACTTCGTCGAACGGTTAAGCCTGAAGGTTATCAACAAAAAAGTTGTGGAGTCACTCCTTTACAGCGGGTCGCTGGATAACATTTCACCCTACCCCCGCTACGCATATTTCTCAGGAGATGAAAAGAGTGGCACCTATATCGAACAGCTCATACGCTACGGCTCTAAAGTGCAGGAGGAGCAGGGTGGCTCCCAGATCAGTCTTTTTGGAGACATCAGCTCCATGAAACCATCACGCCCTGAACCACGTGCCAGCGAACCTTGGAGCAAGCTCCAGAAGCTGAACCTAGAGAAAGAACATGTAGGAATCTATCTGTCGGCACATCCACTCGATGAATACAGGTTAGAAATTGACCACTTCTGCACCGCCAACCTCGCCGATCTGCAGGATCTCAGCAATCTGAAGAACAAAGAGTTATCTATGGCTGGCATTGTCACCGGAGTCGAACATAAAATGACCAAAAAGGGTAAGCCCTTTGGCCGGGTATCCCTAGAGGATTTTAATGACACCCACACATTCACTTTCTTTTCTCCAGAATATCTTGATTTTAAAAGGTTTATGGAGCCCGGTTATGCCCTGCTTTTGAAGGGAAAAGTGGAAAAGCATCGGTTCAATGAGGACGAATGGGAGCTGAAAATCAAGGAGATGAAGCTTTTAGCTGACGTGAGGGAGCAGATGATCAAGACGCTGACACTGAATATCAGTCTGGAAAAGATTCATCAGGAGTTCGTTGAAGAAGTATTGAATCAAATCAAGGAAAATAAGGGGAAAACCCTGCTGAAATTTAAAGTGTATGATCCTGTTGAAAAGATTGCTGTTGAACTTTTTAGTCGAAGTTATCGGATTGAAATGACACCATCTTTTATCGGTTTCCTGAACAAAAACTCCTTTCTTGAGTTTAAGATTGAGTAAAACCCGCAAGGGCATCCAGAAGGATAATTTTTTACCTTCGGCCTCATTGATAACTTTCAAAAAAAGAATTGAACCATGACACTTGAGCTTACCGATTCAAACTTCCAGGAGATGATTGTCCAGTCGGACAAACCAGCTGTTGTTGATTTTTGGGCAGAATGGTGCGGTCCGTGCCGAATGATTACCCCGATAGTCAAAGAATTATCACAGGAGTACGATGGCCGTGTTGTGATCGGCAAAGTGGATGTTGACAACAATCCCGGGATTTCTGCTACCTATGGCATCCGGAATATCCCCACCCTTCTCTTTTTCAAGAATGGTGTAGTGGTTGACAAGCAGGTAGGGGTTGTACCCAAGGGGGCCCTCGTTCAGAAGATCGAAGCTTTACTGAAGTAATCCGACTACGACAGCATCAGAAATCTTGCCGAAATCGAAGAGTGGGGCAGCCTTTACCAGCTCGACCTGATCGCCAGGCAGGTGGTTGAAGGATTCATCACCGGTCTGCACCGGAGTCCTTATCACGGTTTTTCGGTCGAGTTTGCTGAGCATCGTCATTATAATCCGGGTGAATCCACCCGGCATATTGATTGGAAGTTATACGGCAAAACGGATAAGCTTTTTATCAAGCGCTTTGAGGAAGAGACCAATTTGCGCGCTCATCTGATTATTGACACCTCCTCGTCGATGCTCTTTCCCTTTTCTGAAAAGCGGGTTCAGAGCAAGCTTTTTTTCTCAGTATATGCTGCCGCGGCGCTGATCAGGCTGATCCGGCAGCAGCGTGATGCTGTTGGGCTCACGCTCTTTTCCTCTGAGATTGAGCTTACTACCACGCCGAAACTCAGCGAGGTTCATCACCAGTATTTGATCGGGGAATTGACCCGCCTGCTGGAGAAGTCGGAGAAGGCCGATCCAAAAGAGAATCTGAACCGAGTCACCCATGCCGCCGAAACTATCCACCAGATGGCAGAGCTTTTCCACAAACGGAGCCTCGTAATTCTGTTTACCGACATGCTTGATGAAGGGAATCCGGAGGAGCTCTTCTCGGCCTTACGGCACTTCCGGTACAACAAACATGAGGTCATCCTGTTTCATGTAAGGGATCGTCAACTGGAGGAAAAGTTCGATTATCCGGCTAGGCCTCATCGTTTTGTCGATATGGAGACTGGCCAATCACTCCGCATCAACCCGGCAGAGATCCGCAAGGCCTACCAGGAACGGATCCAATCATACTTCTCGGAAGTAAAACTCCGGTGTGGGCAGTATGATATCGATTTTGTAGAAGCAGATATCCGGGAGGATTTCAGGGAAGTGTTGCTGCCTTTTCTCATCCGCAGACAGAAACTATTCTAAACCCGATCAAAGAAGCGGGCTGAAGATGCGGGCTATGGATTCCTGCAGTTTGTGATACCAGGGCCGACTCTTCCACTCCGCCAGGCTCATCTCCCTGGAGTATTCCAGGTCGTCCATGAAATCGAGTCGAAGCTGCTGCGAAAGCTTCTGGTCATAAATCAGGGCATTGACCTCAAAATCCTGATTGAAGCTGCGGATATCCATGTTAGCGGTACCTACCGAGGCAAAGATATCATCCACGATCATGAGCTTACTATGCGTAAATCCCCTGTGATACAGATGGATATGAGTGCCGCACTCCAGCAACTCCGTCAGATAAGAGCGGCTGCTGCGACCCACGATCCAGCTATCGTTTTTCTCGGGCAGGAGCAGCCTGACCTCCACGCCGCTGAGGGCTGCCGTTTTCAAGGCAGTCATAATACTTTCGTTGGGCAAGAAATAAGGTGTTGAAATATACACATAGCGTTCTGCCGTGGCAATGGCAGAAAAATAGGCCTGCATGATGCTCTGCCAATCAGAATCAGGACCGCTGGCCACAATTTGAACCAGGCACTCGTTGGTAATCCGGCTCTCCGGAAAATAAGACTGATCATAGTCGGATGAGTGGTTCGCAAAATTCCAGTCGAGCAGAAAGATCGCCTGGAGGCTCCTGACCGATTCGCCCTCCAGCCTCAGGTGAATATCCCGCCAATGGTTTTTTGGGCCCAACCCGCGAAGGTAGCGGTCGGCAATGTTTAACCCACCAACAAACCCTACCTGGCCATCCACTACGATGATTTTTCGGTGAAGGCGATAATTGAGCTTATTGGCGAAAACATACGTCCGCACGGGTAAAAAGCTGCATACCTCGGCTCCGGCAGAAGTCAGCTCGCGAATATATCGCCTTGATAATGACCAACTCCCAAGGTCATCATATAACACCTTAACCTTCACCCCGGCACGGGCTTTTCTCACCAGGATATCTTTTATGCGATTCCCAATCTGATCGTCCTCGATGATATAAAACTCGAAATGGATATGATTGGTGGCCCTTTCCAGCTCATAAATGATCGATCCGAAGGTTTGACGCCCATTATTGAGAATCCTGATCCGGTTTCGCTCGGTAATCAGCGCTTTAGAATTGTTGAGCAGCAACTTCATTAAATGGCGCTTTGGCGTCAGCCGCTCATCCCGGATGAATAGTTTCTGATTCAAGCGGATCATCTGGTCGCGAAGAAGCCGGTCGAGCGACATGCGGTCGGCGATCTCCTTCATACTGATAATCTTACGCTTTCTTGGATTGACTCCAAGGTAGATATAAAGAATGACTCCTCCGATCGGCACCAGAAAGAGGATGAGAATCCACGCGATGGTTTTGATGGGGTCGTGGTTCTCCAGCACAATCACGATGATCATGACCACAATGGTGATCAACAAGATCACATCCAGCAGCAGCCAAAAACCGCCGCGCTCTCCCAGAGTACTGAAGATGCTGGATAACATGGTATAAATTTAAACAAATTTTAAACCTGTCAGGTTTATAGACCTGTCAGGTTTTGAAAACCTGACAGGTGTAATTACCTTTATCAACTATGGAAACCATCATTTTGTTATCCGTTGCTATCCTGCTTCTGGTGATTTCGATCATTCTGCAGTTCAGGAAGAAGCCGGACAAATCCGCCGAACGCGACAAGTATTTAATCGACCATTTTGATAAGACTATTGTCCGGATTGAAGGAGCAGTTAAGGAGGAGGTCCGGATTAACCGGGAAGAGTTAACCAGGGGGTTGAGCCAGATGCAGGCATCCCTCATTGAGATGCTGAACCAGATGTCGCGAACCCAGCTGGAACAGCTCAAGGGTATCATTGAAACCGTTCAACAGTCGCTCGGCTCCATGAACCGATCGCTGGATGAGAAGATCGGATCTCTCACCACCAAAGCTGATGAGAACAGCAAGATTGGCCGGGAGGAGTTGACAAAGAACCTGAAGGAATTTTCTGACACCATGACTCTGCAGATGGATAAGATCAGCAACAAGGTGGAAGAACGACTTAAGGACCTGAATACGAACACAGAAAAGCGTCTGGATCAGATTCGCGAGACCGTTGACGAAAAGTTGCAAAAGACGCTGAATGAACGACTTGGGCAATCATTTGAGCTAGTCAGCAAACAGTTGGAGAGTGTTCAGAAGGGGTTAGGCGAAATGCAGACTCTGGCGCAGGATGTTGGCGGCCTGAAGAAAGTATTGGGCAATGTGAAGCTCCGCGGGGGGCTGGGCGAGGTGCGCCTGGAGCTTCTGCTGGAGCAGATCCTGGCACCCGAGCAGTATGAGGCGAACGTTAAAACAAAGAAAGGCTCGACGGACCTCGTTGAATTTGCCATCCGGCTGCCCGGGAAAGATGAAGATAATAGCATCGTTTATTTACCTATCGATGCTAAATTTCCTCAGGAGGATTATCTGCAGCTTACCGAGGCTTACGAAAACGGCAACCCCGAGATGATGGAGGCAGCTTCCAAAAGGCTGGAGACTGTAATCCGCAGAATGGCTAAGGACATCCGCGACAAATACATTGATCCGCCCAACACCACTGAATTTGGAATCCTTTTCCTACCGTTCGAGGGCGTTTATGCCGAAGTCGTTCGCCGGGTCGCCCTGATGGAGACTCTTCAACGAGATTATCGTATCATCGTCACCGGCCCCACCACACTGGCCGCCATCCTCAACAGCCTGCAGATGGGGTTCAAAACCCTGGCTATCCAAAAGAGAAGCAGCGAAGTCTGGAAGGTTCTTGGAGCCATCAAAACTGAATTCGAGAAATTTGGCGGACTGCTCGATAAGGCCAAAAAGAACCTGCTGACAGCATCCAATCAGCTGGATGAGCTCTCCGGAACCCGCACCAATGCTATCCAAAGGAAATTAAGAAATGTAGAATCGCTACCCCAGGCTGAGGCTTCCGCCTATCTGCCTGAAATAGGGGAAAACAATGAGCTGGAAGAAAATTCAACCCCATGAGAATCAATAAGAATCAAATCGCGCAACGCTTCATAAAATACGCCCGGATCGAAACAACCTCAAATCCGGCATCAGGCAACTGCCCAAGCACTCCAGGGCAAATTGAGCTGGCGAAAATCCTGATGATTGATTTGCTGGAAGCCGGATGTATCGACGTGCATCTCAACGAATTTGGATACCTCACCGCTACCCTCCCCGCCAATACCACCGATAAACTACCGGTAATCGGCCTCATCGCCCATCTGGACACCAGCCCCGACTTGCAAGGTCGGGATGTCAATCCCAGAATTGTCGAAAAATACCCAGGTGGAGATATCCCGCTGGATCCCGGCGAGAAGATCATGCTCCGTCCAACTGACTTCCCGGAGCTTAACCAGTATATTGGCCAAGACCTGATTGTTACCGACGGGAATACGCTCCTGGGTGCTGACGATAAAGCCGGAATTGCCGTGATCATCGAGGCCATCACACACCTGAATCAACACCCGGAAATCCGACATGGTCAGGTAAAAATCTGCTTTACCCCTGATGAGGAGATCGGGCGTGGAGCTGATCGATTTGATGTTCAACGCTTTGGGGCAGATTTTGCCTATACCATCGACGGGGGCGCCATCGGTGATCTGGAATACGAGAATTTCAATGCAGCAGCAGCGTCCATCCGAATCCATGGTCGCAATGTGCATCCAGGAACGGCTAAAGATAAGATGATCAATGCAATACAGCTGGCTGTCGACTTCCATAACCAGCTACCTAAAGGTGACCGGCCCGAGCATACCGAAGGATATGAAGGATTCTTTCACCTGATCCGACTCAATGGCGGCGTGGAAAAAGCCAGGCTCGAATACATCATCCGCGACCATGACTCGAAAAACTTTGCCGAACGGAAAGAGATGCTCCGGAATATCACATCCAGGTTCAACACAACCTACCCACCGAAAACCGTCGAGCTGGTTATCAAAGATCAGTATTTCAACATGAAAGAGAAGATCGAACCGGTGATCTATATCGTTGAGCTGGCAGCAGAAGCTATGCGGATGGCCGGCATCGAGCCCCGAATCGCACCTATCCGAGGCGGAACCGACGGTGCCAGACTCTCCTTTATGGGACTGCCAACCCCTAACCTCTTCACCGGCGGACACAATTTTCACGGACGGTACGAATTTATCCCCATCCAATCCATGGTCGCATCCGCTGAGGTCATCATCAACCTGCTAATGATCGCCGCCAAAAGCAGGAATAAACAATCTTGATTCTTGTTTGTTTGATTGGAACCCGGACAGGCTAATTAAGCCACCAACGGGTATCTAATCTTCAACAAACAAGAAATGATCTTCAAAGAATTCTCAGCAACTAAAAAGAGGCTCTTCCGGGTGATGGACGACCAGGGGAAAATCATCTCCCCCTCCCACCTTCCGGAGATCAGCAATGAGCTGTTGATCAAGGCATTCCAGGATATGCTCTTCGCCCGCACCGCCGATCAGATGATCGTGAGCTACCAACGTCAAGGACGTATCTTTACCTATCCCCCTAACCTCGGTCAGGAAGCTATCCATTCGGCTGTTGCTCAGGTGATTAAGCACGACGACTGGCTAGTTCCGGCTTTCCGTGAAATGGGAGCTTGGCTGGCGAAAGGCGTAACATTAAAGGATCTTTTCCTCTACTTTATGGGAAATGAGACAGGCGGCAGCTTTTCCAGCGCGCACAACATGTTCCCCGTTTCGGTGCCAATCGCTTCGCAGCTACCACATGCAGCAGTGATAGGTTATGCAATCAAGTTGAAAAAACTGGATCAGGTGGTGTATGCCTTTACCGGCGACGGGGGCACCTCGGAGGGTGATTTTCATGAGGCACTGAATTTTGCTGCCGTATGGAAGGTGCCCGTGGTCTTCATTATCCAAAACAACCAGTTTGCGATCTCTGTGCCGCTACGGATGCAAACCGTGTCCGACAGCCTGGCCATTAAAGCTCAAGCTTACGGAATGCCTGGTTTACAGGTTGATGGCAATGATTTCTTCGCAATGTTTGCCGCCATCAAAGAAGCCGAAGAGCACACCCGTACTGGGAACGGCCCAGTTCTGATTGAAGCTGTCACCTATCGGCAGGGCGCTCATACCACATCCGACGATCCGACCAAATACCGGACTCGTGAAGAGGAGGAGGCCTGGCAGAAAAAAGATCCCGTCAATCGATTGCGTAACTACCTGATCGATAAAAAACTGTGGGAAGAATCGCGGGAGGAGGAACTTATCAGCCAATTTCGGAAAGAGATCGATCGGATCTTTGTGGAAGCAGAAAATCATCCCTCCTATCCGTTGGAGGATGTCTTTCAGTATCAATATGCTGAGATGCCTGACGACTTGAAACGGCAAAAGATTGAACACGAAAGGTTCCTGGAGTGGAGCCGCTCCCGAACGAAAAAGGAGGTAGCCCGATGAAAATTATGAATATGGTCAATGCAATCAATGACGCATTGGATATCAAGCTAAAAGAAGATCCTAACATTGTTGTTTACGGCGAGGATGTCGGCGTGGAGGGCGGAGTCTTCCGCGTGACAGAAGGCTTGCAGAAGAAGCACGGAGCCGACCGGGTCTTTGATTCGCCACTGGCTGAATCGGGCATTGTGGGAACTGCTGTTGGCATGGCCGCTGCCGGTTTAAGACCAGTAGTAGAAATGCAATTCTGCGGATTTGTCTATCCGGCTTTCAATCAGATCATTTCGCACGTATCGCGAATGCGGAACCGGACCCGTGGCAAGTACACCATGCCGATTGTCATCCGGGTTCCTTACGGAGGCGGCATCAATGCGCTGGAACACCATTCGGAAAGTATGGAGGCGCTCTATGCGCACATTCCCGGATTGAAGGTGGTCATTCCGTCCACTCCCGCTGATGCCAAAGGGATGCTCATCTCCGCCCTTGAATCCCCCGACCCGGTGATGTTCATGGAGCCGAAAAGAATCTATCGCGCTATCAAACAGGAAGTTAGCGAAGATAGCTATTCCATTCCGCTGGGCAAGGGTAAAATCCTCCATCCGGGAACAGATGTTACCGTCATTGCCTATGGTGCGATGGTTCGGGAGGTACAGAAAGCCATGGTGATGGCGAAAGAGGCTGGCATCTCGGTGGAGCTCATTGATTTACGGAGTATCTATCCAATCGATAAAGAGCTGTTAGCCAGCTCTATCAAGAAAACTGGCCGGGTGGTTTTTGTGGCTGAAGAGCCTACCGCTTTTGGAGTAGGTGCCGAAATCATGGCCATCGCGAACGAAGAGGCCTTTCTGTATCTGCAGGCGCCACCGAAACGAGTTTCTGCTTTCGATACGATTGTGCCGCTACCTAAGGGAGAGCACCATTATCTGATCTCTCCCGAGAAGATCTTCTATGAAATTGAAAGAACTGCAAAATTCTGACCTGATGCGTTATATATTTAAATTTCCGGATATTGGAGAGGGGCTCGACGAGGGTACTATTGCTGAATGGTATGTTCAAAAGGGTCAGCAGGTGGAGATGGGTGAACCCTTGGTTAAGATGGAGACTGACAAAGTCGTGACGGACATCCCATCGCCACGCGACGGGATTGTGGCAGCGCTTTATGGCCGGGTGGGCGAAACTATCCACGTCGGGAGTCCACTGGTGGAGTTTGACCTGCCGGGTATTGACGGAGCCGATGCGGTTTCCGAAGTTCAAAAGCCTGTTTTTGAGCCGGTTAATGAAGAAGGTGCCGGTGTTGTTGGCACCCTGGAGGTAGCTGACAACTCAGCTTACCTGCCACCAACGGATGAAGTCGCCCCCACCCCAACAGCTGAAAAGCCCCTTCCACGCCGCGCCCTGGCCACTCCGGTGGCCCGTGCCATGGCGCGGGAGCTGGGCGTTAACATCGACCTGGTTTCTGGGACTGGACCAGCGGGTCGGGTGATGAAAGAAGATATTGAAAACTATGTCAAACGGGAGAGTTCCGGCCATTATCCCCCGTACCAGACAGCTGCCAGCACTGCTGCGACGCTGAATACGGCATCCGCAGGGGGTGGCAGGGCAGCAGCCGGAACGGTAGTGCCACCTGCCAGCGAAGCATTTGAGATCCGGCCTCTCAGCCAGATCCGAAAGACCATTGCCCGGAACATGATCCGGTCGAAGCAAAACGCCGCCCACATGACAGTTTTTGATGAGGTGGAAGTCTCTGAGCTAATACGCATCCGGTACAAATACAAGGAAGCCTTTGAGAAAGAGGGCATCAGGTTATCCTATCTGCCGTTCATCCTGAAAGCCACCGCTCTGGCTTTAAAACAACATCCGGTGCTTAACGCCGAACTTGATCTTGACAACAACCGGATGATCCTGAAGAAGCACTACAACATAGGGATTGCAGTGGACACAGACGATGGGTTAGTGGTTCCGGTGATCCGGCAGGTGGATGAGATGACCATCCGGGCCCTGGCCACCGCTGTGAACACTATCGCAGAGAAAGCCCGCCGAAGGGATATCTCGATGGAAGACATGAAAGATGGCACCTTTACGATCACCAATTTCGGATCGATCGGAGGGCAGTTTGCAGTCCCGGTGATCAACTATCCCCAATCCGGCATTCTCGGTATCGGTCGGATGGTGCAGAAGCCGGTTGTCAAAGATAACCAGGTGGTTCCAGGAACCGTTCTGCCACTGAGCCTGTCGGTCGACCACCGAATTGTGGATGGCGGAGAGGTCACCCGCTTCCTCAACAAAATAATGGAATATTTGGGCGATCCGGTCTCATTAATAATTGGTTAATTTGTTTTATCTCTAATCTGAATCCCATGGATTATGATCTGATCATCATCGGCGCAGGCCCAGCAGGGTATGTTGCCGCCATACGGGCCGGGCAGCTCGGAATGAAAACCGCCCTGGTGGAAAAAAAGGCAGTTGGCGGAATGTGCCTCAACTGGGGCTGCATCCCAACAAAAGTGTATATCGAAAGTGCCAAACTCTTCGACCGGATCAAATCGGCCAAGGCCTTTGGCATCGACGGCATCGACCCGGCGCAAATCGCATTCAACTGGGGTACCACAAAAAAACGGTCCGATGATATCGTGAAGAAACTCACCGGAGGAGTGAACTACCTCCTTCGAAAGAACGGCGTGGAAGTGATCCATGGCCAGGCCCAACTTAACGGGCCCTCGTCGGTTACCGTCAATAACCGGCTGATCGAGGGAAAAAATATCCTGATCGCCACGGGATCTTACCCCAAAAACCTTGATTTTCAATTACCTGATGGAAAATCAGTTGAAGTAGAACAGCTATCGCAGCTAGATTCCTTTCCCGAAAAAATCCTGATTTACGGTTTTGGTGGAGTAGCGTTGGAGTTTGCCCAGTTTTTCCGGATGATCAACCGGGAGGTCACCCTGGTGAGTCCGGTAAAAAACCTTCTTCCGGGCGTCGATACCTACCTGAGCAGCTACCTCCTCCGCAAAACCCGTGGCCGTGGAGTTCAAATCATCGAAGAGGCCCAGCTTACCGTTAATACAGACAATCAACTATTTATCAATGATAAACCAGCCAATTACTACCTCCTCCTAAACTGCTCCTGGAGACGGGCGGTCGTGCCAGCTTCGGAGGTTGAGCTGAAGCTCACCGCTGATGGCTATATTCAGGTGGATGAACACTTGCAAACCAGCATTCCGGGCGTCTATGCCGCCGGCGATGTCAACGGCCTCTCCTACCTCGCCCATGTCGCCTCTGCTCAGTCCCTCTATGTAGTCAATCGACTGCAGGGAATGCCTGATAATTTGAAAATCAATCAGTTCCCGATAAACATCTATACTATTCCCGAGGTGGCCCAGATCGGGCTCACTGAGGGGGAAATCCGTGAGAAGGGAATCGAATATCGCATTGGGGAGTTCCCCATGTCGGCCAACGGCAAAGCCCTGGCTGAAGATTCGGCTGATGGCCTAATCCGGGTCTTATCAGAAAAAAAATATGGCGAAGTTCTTGGGGTTCAAATCATTGCATCCAATGCCACGGATCTCATCGCCGAAGCTGCCGCATTTATGTCGGTAGAAGCCACGGTGTACGATGTAGCTCGAACCATTCATGCCCATCCAACGGTTTCCGAAGTTTTCCTGGAGGCCGATCTGGATGCAGCCGACACACCAATCCACAAATAGGAACCCTTTAGAAGCCCAGGCGATAAGATGATCTCATGGAAAAGGTTTATGATTTACCGGATGTTGAGCTGATTAATGCCGAAGCCACGGAACCCGGTTTTATGATCTGGATCCCGGAGCAAACGACTATTGTGCTGGGGCAAAGCAACGAACCCGACTTGGCTGTTCATCTAGACCGTGCTATGGCGGACGGAGTACCGGTGCTGAAACGGTCGTCTGGGGGGCAGACCGTGATACTAACTCCTCAGACGGTGGTCATTTCCGTTCGACTCATCTCTCACCGCCTGGAAAACCCACAGGTCTATTTTAAGCAAATCAATAGCCTGATTATCAACACCCTGAAAAACATCGGGATTAAAAATCTTGATCAGAAAGGGATTTCCGATATCACCATTGGCGAGAAAAAAATCCTAGGATCCTCGATCTACCGTAAGAAATCGATGGTTTTTTACCATGCGGTACTAAACATTGCTGAGCCCATATCCAGCATCAGCCGCTATTTGAAACATCCAACCCGCGAGCCCGATTATCGTGCCGGGCGTAGTCACGAAGAGTTTGTCACCTCCATCCGGGAAGCCGGGTATCCGTTTACCCCTGAACAGGTCAGGCAAGCTTTGTCCGAAACATTTTTCGCTGTAATTTTCTGATAAGTTGCTCAGCAGGATTTTTTGGTGGGGAAAAGTGTATATCGTACCTTTATTCCACTAAAAAATTCACCATGAAACAAATCCGACTACTGGCAAAGGGTGTGTCACTGCTGCTCGTTGCCACCTGCCTGTGCTTGACGGGATGTAACCAGTCTGTCCAACAGGATGAGAACAGCAATCTTGCCATCATTGCAACTCCATCCACATCAATTGGTTACGGCAACTGGGGTATGGCAATGAATGACAGTTTAACACCTACCGACTCGCTACCATTCCGCAGGCCACAAGGTCGTCGACCAGGGTGGACAGCTACGCCGCAATGGGTGGGATACGAGTGGCCACAACCGGTAACGACCAACCGGATCGACCTGTTCCTGTGGGACTATTATGGCCAGCTGGCATTGCCATCCGCTTATTCGCTCCAATATTGGAATGGCGAGGCGTTCGTTCCAGTAGAACATCCCGAAGGACTAGGATTGGAAAGTGGCATTTTCAACACCACCACTTTTGATCCGGTGGAGACGACTGCCTTGAGGATTGCGGTAGATTCAGCTTTATCATTGGCCTTGAACGTGGTAGAATGGAAAGTTTACCTGGCTCCGGGGGCTCCCGGTGTAGCGCCGATCATCTCCGCCGGTCAGGATCGCGTGGTGATGCAAGGAGGACGCACCTGGCTCACGGGGAGCGCAAAATCCGTGACTGGATTAACTGGTGTTCGCTGGACTAAAAAATCGGGTCCTGGAGCAGTCAGCTTTGAGGATACTAAATCAATGGAGACCACTGCAACATTCTCAGAAATTGGCGAATACACCATCCAACTCACGGCAAAAGAGGGGCGGCAAAAGAGTACCTCCGAACTCAAGGTTCAGGTTCAAACCCCTCCACCACCCGAACGCCTCGATGTGGTCTATACCAAGCCATACAAGATCAACAGCCCATTATGGAGCGATCGAGCTAAAGCTCTTATAGTCAATTGGATACCTTGGTGTATCGATCAGATTAACCGGACGAACCTACCTACCGGGCAGGGCGGGATGGATAACTTCATCGAAGCGGCCAAAGCTCTTCGGGGAGAACCTCACGGTCGGCACCTGGGCTATGTCTTTTCAAACGCCTGGGTTCATCAGACCATCGAATCCATGTGCATCGCCCTGATGGTAGATCCACAAGGAGACCCTGATATCATCCGGGCACATCAAAAAATGAGAGCCACTCTGGAAGACTGGATCCCCAAAATTCTTGCCGCCCAAGAGCCCGATGGCTATCTTCATACCGCCTGGACCCTCCGCGATACCACCCGCTGGAAATCAAAATGGGCAGAGGAGACCCGTGGCAACCACGAAGGCTATGTGGCTGGATATTTCATTGAATCAGCTATCAATCATTACACCCTGACCAACGGTAGCGACCGGCGGCTTTACGATGCCGCGAAAAAGCTGGCCGACTGCTGGGTGAATAATATCGGACCCGACAAGATCCATTGGTTCGACGGTCACCAGGAGATGGAACAAGCACTGGTACGCTTCGGACGGTTTGTGAATGATATGGAGGGAAACCATCAGGGCGACAGTTATATCGACCTGGCCAAGTTCCTGCTGGATAACAGAGCCGGTGGTGCTGAATATGACCAAAGCCATGTGCCTGTTCAACAACAATACGAAGCTGTGGGCCATGCCGTCAGAGCTGTCTATTCCTACTCCGCCATGGCCGATGTTGCCGCAGAAACCGGCGATAT
>JAAYIP010000070.1 GCA_012523435.1 Bacteroidales bacterium
GAGAGGAGATTCCTAACCTCTCCTTGCGAACAACCCTTCTCGTAGGACATCCAGGAGAAACCGATCGCGATTTTGAAGAACTCCGGGCTTTTGTCGAACAGGTTCGATTTGATCGCCTGGGAATATTCACCTATTCGCCCGAAGAGGGAACCTATGCTGATACCCATTATGAGGATGATGTGCCCGATGAGATCAAGCAGGAAAGGCTATCTATCCTGATGGAAACCCAGCAAAAGATTTCAGCAGGACTGAATCAGGAAAAAGTCGGAAAACAGCTTAAAGTATTGATCGACAGGAAAGAGGGAAATTATTACGTCGGGAGAAGTGAATATGATTCGCCCGAAGTAGATCCCGAAATACTGGTCACCTCTGAACATCGCCAACTCCGGAATGGCCGTTTCTATCAGGTGAAAATCACGGCCTTTAGTGATTATGACCTGTTCGGAACGGTTGATTTCTGAACAATTTGCACCTTCTCAAGTAATTACCGATACCTTTGTGCCATTATGTATACAAAGGATACTCAAATTAGGATACGTTACGGTGAAACCGATCAGATGGGATACGTCTATTATGGACGTTATGCCGAGTTTTATGAAATCGGGCGCACCGAACTGATTCGTGCCTCAGGACTCACCTACCGTGATCTCGAAGAACGTGGAATCATGATGCCTGTTACCCGTTTGGAGATCAAATATATAAGGCCGATTGGGTATGATGAGTTGATTACCATCAGAACGTCATTAAAGAAGATGCCAACAGCTAAGATCACCTTCCATTATCAAATTCTTAACGAGAAAGGTGAGATTGCAAACGAAGCCTCCTGCGATCTGGTTTTTACCAATTCGGAAACTCGTCGGCCTGTTAGACCCCCAAAGGAATTGCTGGAAACGCTTGAACCATATTTCACCTGACTCGTTTAATACTAATAATCAAACAAATGGTGATGCTTCGTCTTACCGTTTCTATGGCTCTTCTGCTCTTGTCCCAATCACTTTGGAGCCAGAAAGTTACGATTAGCGGCACGTTGGAAGACCGGAATACAGGCGAGAAACTGATCTCGGCCAACGTCTATGAATCTTCCACTTTGAAAGGGGTCGCTTCGAATGTGTACGGGTTCTACAGTCTGACCCTACCAGCGGGGAAAGTAGAAATTGTCTATAGCTATGTAGGCTACCAAACTGAGCAGATCGAAATAGACCTGAGCCGGGATACGGTCATCAATCTCACGCTGGAACCGGTAATCGATATTGATGAGGTCGTCATTTCAGCCGAACGTTCCAGATCAGCGGTCCGAAGTACGCAAATGAGTATGACAGAGTTATCGGCAAATACGATTAAAAGCCTTCCGGTGTTACTGGGCGAAGTGGATGTGTTAAAGGCCTTGCAGCTTCTTCCCGGGGTTAAGGGAGGAAATGAAGGAACCAGCGGAATTTACGTCAGAGGTGGGGGGCCAGACCAGAACCTGATCTTGCTTGACGGAGTGCCGGTTTATAATGCGAATCATCTCTTTGGGTTTTTCTCTGTCTTTAATCCGGATGCCATTCAGACTGTTAAACTCATTACTGGAGGATTTCCAGCTAGATACGGAGGACGTCTCTCATCTGTTCTGGATATCCGAATGAAGGATGGAAACAATAAAAAATTCTCTGTCGATGGAAGTATTGGCCTGATATCAAGTAAATTGACTGTTGAGGGTCCGATCATCAAGGAGAGAACCTCCTTTATTGTCTCAGCCAGAAGAACTTATATTGATTTGTTAGCCAGGCCATTAATCAGATTGCAGGCGGGTGGTGATATTGACAATTTTAAAGCCGGATACTATTTCTATGATCTAAATGCTAAGGTTAACCACAAGTTTTCGGATCGTAGCCGTCTTTTCTTGAGTGTCTATTCCGGCGATGACAAAGCCTATCTGGGGTCGGTTCAAAAAGGTAGGGATTACCGTTGGGAAGATGAAACCGGTTTAGGATGGGGAAATTTTACCACTGCTCTGCGCTGGAATTATGTCATAACACCTAAATTGTTCAGCAACACCACATTGACTTATAGTCAGTATAACTTTTTGACCTCTTTGCTCGATCAGGAAGAGCGGGATGGTGTCATCGAGCATAAGTATCAATTCTCTTACAATTCTGGTATTGTTGACTGGGCTGGGAAGATCGATTTTGATTACACCCCGGGTCCGGATCATAATATGAGATTTGGCTATAATCAAATCTACCACACCTTTAAACCAGGTGTAACGGTGTTTTTAATGGATTTTGGTGGAAACGGGCAAGAGGGGGCAGCTATCGACACCACTTTTGGAAATACGAATATCTATGCTCATGAGGGATCGATCTATTTGGAAGATGACTGGACGATCACTCCGCGACTGAAGGCCAACCTTGGAATTCATCTTTCAGGTTTTAAAGTAAGGGATTCGTTATACAAATCAATAGAGCCCAGAATATCAGCACGTTACATGGTCAACGAAAAGGTTTCAGTGAAGGGTGCCTATACCCGGATGACTCAATATATCCATCTCTTGACGAACAGTACCATTGGATTGCCTACGGATCTATGGGTGCCGGCTACCGATCGCATTCCGCCCCAAAAGGCTCAACAATTTGCCCTGGGAGTGGTTTATGAACCTTCGGATGAGTGGGAACTAAGCCTTGAGGGATACTACAAGATGATGGATAATCTGATTGAGTATAAAGAGGGCGCCAGCTTCTTTTCGGTTCAGGATGATTGGGAGGATAAACTGGAGGTCGGAGAAGGATTAGCCTATGGATTAGAGTTCTTGGCGCGCAAGCAGTATGGAAAAACATCCGGATGGATCGGCTACACCTTATCCTGGAGTAACCGTCGATTTGATAGCATCAGTTTCGGAGAATGGTTCCCTTATCTATACGACAGGCGGCATGATATCTCCATTGTTTTCAACTATCGGTTTAATGACCATATTGATATGGGAATCACTTGGGTATACGGTACCGGTAATGCCGTCACCCTGCCCTTGGAAAAATATGCCTCGATCGGAAGCTGGTGGGGTGACATGCGTTGGTTCGACGGATTGGAGTATTTCGAAAAGCGGAACTCCTACCGGGTTCCTGCCTATCATCGACTGGATATCGGTGTGAATTTCCGTAAAGAGAAAAAATGGGGCGAGCGAACTTGGTCGCTGGGCCTCTATAATGCCTACAACAGGAAAAATCCGTTTTTCTTGGATTTTGACAAGATCATGAATGAGGATGGTACCACTGAGAGTGTCCTGAAACTTTACTCGCTGTTCCCACTGATCCCCTCGATCAGTTATAGCTTTAAAATCAGATAGCATGAAACTATTTCAAAATATTGGCAACTCATTAATATTTAGCATATTACTGATAGTTTCTGTGAGTAGTTGTGAAAAGATTATCCCGATTGATCTCCCGGACCAGGACCGGAAAATTGTCATAAACGGATTATTAGCTCCGGATTCGCTGGTTAACGTGAACCTTTCGCTGAGCCTCTCGGTACTGGAGCCCGATTCCTTTCTCTATCTTTCTGATGCTGAGGTTGATTTGTATCGGGATAATGAGTTACTCGGGCGGATGGTGTATGATTCGGTCGGATTTTATTCTCTGCCTGGTGTTCGGGCTGCAGTTGGGGAGGAGTATCGAATTACCGCAACGAAAGCTGGTATGGCTTCTGCTGAAGCTACGACCACGATTCAGTCACCAGTGTCCATTCTGACATTGGACACAACGCATGAAATTTTGGATTACGGTCAGCAGCTGGTTAACTTTAAGATCACCTTTGATGATCCTGTTGGAAAGGATTATTATGGCATTTCAGCTGAGATGACTTATGATTTTGGCGGTTTTGATGATCCGGGTTTCCCTTCTGAGCGGATCACGACATCTGTTTACCTATCGGATCTTGATGCATTTCTCGAAGAAGAGGGTGTCAATTACCGGGGGTCGATTTACTTTTCTGACCGCTTGTTTGAAGGCGCGAGCAAAAGTATCGAGGTTGGCGTCAGTGATTATGCTTTAACTTTTTCTGATACCGTCTGGATTACCATCCGGTTAGAGAAGATTGAAGAGGCCTATTATCTCTATGCTATTAGCAGTCAGGCTTATTACGAAGCACACAGTAACCCATTTTCCGAGCCCGTCAAAGTATTTACCAACGTAAATGGGGGATTTGGGATTTTATCTTCGCGATCTTTTAGCGAACGGAAATTCATCTTTTGGGGAACTGGTTATCCTCGGTAGAGTTCCAATAGGGTGATTTCGGGCCAGATGCCCACCCGGCCAGGGAATCCAAGGACACCCAACCCACGATTAACATACAGGTACTGGGATCCCTCCTGGTATAACCCGGCCCAATGCTTGTACAGCAATCTCACCGGACTGATCTGGAAAGACCCGATTTCGATGCCGAACTGAAAGCCGTGAGTGTGGCCGGAAAGAGTCAGCGGGATATTCGTTTGGGGAAGCACCTGTTCCGACCAATGATCGGGGCTATGAGAAAGCAGAATGGTGAAGGCATCGGCTGGAATTCCTTCAAGGGTTTTATTCAGATCACCATATTGAGGGAAGGGGGGATTACCCCAATGTTCCATTCCAGCAAGGAAGATTGAAGCACCATCGCGAAAGATGCGGACATTTTCATTTTGCAGAACCTGATAGCCCATCTTTTGTTGGTTTCTTATGATCTGCTGGAGGTTTTGAGTCTTGGCATCCTTGCTCGGCCATTCGGAATAATCGCCATAGTCGTGGTTTCCGAGTATAGAGAATTTCCCAATTTTTGCTGGCATATCGGCAAACACCCTTGTCCATCCGTTCATCTCGGATGCGAAGTTATTGACCATATCTCCGGTGAATACCACGAGATCTGGATTCAGCTCCTGGATCATCTCCGTTACTTCGTACAGGCGCTCCTGTTGTCCAGCAAACCCACCCAGGTGAGCATCGGACAGCTGAACAATGCGCAGCCCATTGAACTCTTTTGGTAGATTGTTGAGATACAGTTTCTTGTGGTGTAATTTAAAATTGAAACGACCCCACCCAATACCCTGAATGACACCCAGAAAGGGTAGGGCAGCTGTCATGATTCCGGCTTTACGTAAAAACTCTTTCCGGTCGATAGCCTGATCCGGATGGACCTCTTGGTACACCGGTCTTTTCTTTTTGCTAATCAGCCATTTCAACAATCTTAGGAAATCCCGAATGAGCTCAAAAACCAGGTAAACCACCTTAAAGACGAGCTGGGCGATCAGGACGGCATTGAACGTAAGCAGGTGGCGGTATCGGGTGCTGTTTTCGGGGTCGGCCTCATAATGAAGGTAGAAGAAGACGAAGGCAGCAATAAGCAATAAGGAAAATATCCAGTAGGCCAGCCGAAAGATCTTCTTGCATTGGGGCTTTTTCCGACCGACAAGGGCTTTCAACCCTTTAAAAACATACAGGTCGATCAGGATAAGGATAATTAGCACAAAGGAAATAGAAGCAAATGAACGCATCAGGGATTAAATTTTTTCCACTGAGTCTGCTGGGATCCAAGCCTGGTTGCCATCTGCCAGGCGAATGCGGACCCAGTTGCCAACCTGATCGGTAATTCTGACCTTAGTTCCTTCGTGGAGCACAAACAGGTCAGTTCCGCTGTTATCGGGTGAGCTTTTTGCTGTGATGCTCGGGGCAAAAACAATGGCCGAAGGAGTAACATTCATCGCCCGGTGTGATTTATGAGCTAGCAATAAACTTGAAACAGACATCAATGATAATAAAATGGCGCACAAAAGTAGTGCTTTTTTTATTGCCAATCGCCTTGTAC
>JAAYIP010000071.1 GCA_012523435.1 Bacteroidales bacterium
GAACTATGCGGGAGAAGGAAGAGTTTCTGAAGGAGATCATCGAAAATGACTATGTGCTTATGTTTCAGCACGATATGGAAGTTGAGTGCTGCCGCATCAAGCGCACGGAACGCGGAAGCTACCGGATGGCCGAATCTTTCACCTTGAAAGATTTTATCAGCCAATCGTAAACCCGAAAACCATCAATTGAGGGGCAGCTGGAATTCAGCTTCACGGATCTTCACATCGTGTTCAAAGATCACCTCCTTAAGTCGCCTGCCATCCATATCATAGAAGATCCAGGTTCCATGTAACTTCCCCATGGAATAGGTCCCTTCGTAATACTTATACCCATTCTCCCGCCACACCGTCGCCTTGCCATCCCTCAAATCATTATTGAAGTTGTTCTCACTCTGCCTTTTGCCATTCTCAAACCAGAAAGTCCAGGTTCCTTGCTTTTTGCCATTTTTGTAATGCCCTTCCATCTCTTTCTTCCCCGATTCGAAAAAGCGAACCTCCTTAACCTTTTGCCGCTGACCAGTGCTAGCATCGTAAAAAAACACTTTTTTGGGCTGCCCTTCAGGCCAGGTTTCTGCAACCTCCTGCTCCATCTTCTCCCCACAGGACGGGATCAATGCCCAAATGATGATCAGAAGCCAGATTTTCGATTTCATGAATAGTATTTTGTTTGGCATAAAAATAGGAAAATTACGCGCCTGCCCATAAATTGCAACAAATCTTAAAAAAAGTTAATCCCGTAACCGATCAAATTTCATTTCCTACCTTAATCCGCTATTAGTCAATCACAAACCAATCATGAAAAATATCCGTAACTTTCTATTAATCATCGCATTATCGGCAGTATCCGGAACAATGGCGATGGCTCAATTCACCCCTCACTACCAATGGACCTTACTGGATCAGCGATCCATGGATTATATCATTGGAGAATCTTCGGGGGAGACAGCTCTGGCTCATGTTATTGAGATGGGAGGATATACCAGGGATCGATTTTCTGATGAGTATGCCACGGTTCTCTGGGAGTCGAAGTATGTCATGGACAAGCTGAAAGAGTATGGGATTCAAAATGCCCAGCTGGAGCGGTTTGGAGAGATGCTTCCAACTTGGGACGGAATACGTGGGGAGTTATGGGAAGTATCGCCGGGGCTAAAGAAACTGGCTGATTATGATGATCAGGTTGCCATGCTGGTCAGCGGTAGCCAGAATGCTGATGTAGAGGCTGAGCTTATTTGGATTGGCAATGGAAGAACAAACGAGTATGACCCGGCAGCTGTTGCTGGGAAAATCGTGGTCACATATGCCTCGCCGGGGCAGGTTCAAAACCTGATAACACAACATAAAGCACTAGGAATCATATCGTTTGTTTCACCCCGTCCGTTAAAAGACCCCATCCAGATGCCCTATTCGAGTATCGGGGGACGAAGAGCGGGTGAGGCGAGCGGTTTTGCCTTCCAGATGCCGCCAAGAGAGGGTTATCTTCTGCGCGATCGGCTCATGCGGGGTGAAAAGATCCGGGTACACGCCCTGGTTGAAGCTACCATGGAAAACGTTGACCTCCAGGTTCCAACGTGTGTCATTGAAGGAACCGACCCGAACGCGGGCGAAGTGATCTTCTCTGCACATATCTTCGAAGGATTAGTCAAGCAGGGTGCCAACGATAACTACTCCGGATCTGCTGCTCTATTGGAAATGGCCCGGATGTTGAACACCATGTTTAATGACGGGCGGCTCGAGCGGCCTGCTCGCAGCATCAGGTTCATCTGGATCCCGGAATTCTCCGGCACCGGCCCCTGGGTCAACGCCCATCCGGAAATCATCGAAAAAACCCTCTGTAATATCAACCTGGATATGGTCGGGATTCTGCTGAGTCAGAGCCAGTCATTCTTTAACCTGGAACGGACTACCTTTGGTAATCCCCATTATATCAATGATGTGATGGAGAACTACTACCGATATGTCGGCGAAACTAACCGCAACAGCCTGGTGCTGTCCGGTGGCTCCGATTACCTCAACCGGATTGTAGCCCCTTCAGGATCAGACGAGCCGTTCTATTATGCCATTGAGAGTCACTATGGTGCATCCGACCATGAAGTGTTCAATGACTGGGCCATTGGGGTTCCGGGCATCATGATGATCACCTGGCCGGATCTCTACTATCATACCTCCCAAGATCTCGCCAACAAGCTAGATCCCACACAGTTAAAAAGATGTTGTGTCATTGGTGCCGCCGGAGCCTATACCATCGCCTCCGCAGATCCGGAGATGGCTCGGAAGATTGCAGGCGAAACAGCTGCCAATGCTATCCGCCGGCTCGGTCACCAGCAGGCCCGCGCACTCGATGAACTTTCCAAAGCAAACGCCGAACAATTCGCCAACATTTATAAGAAAGTCAGGGGTTATGTAGAAGGCACCCTGCTGAACGAGATCGAGACCATCGAAACAACCCTTGAACTGGCACCGGGTAATGCCGAACTGAAAGCAACTGTTGCTCAGCACCATACACAGCTCGGGAAAATTGCCGAAGCCCAGCTTGCAATGCTCGACCAGGAGATGAAGATCTCTGCCGCCCGTTTAGGAGTACCTGTGGTGAATCTCAAGCCAACCAGCGTGGAAAAACAAGCAATAGCGATGGTTCCCAATGTTACAAACAAGGTTAAGGAAGCCGGTTATGGCGGATACCGTAAGCTGATGCCCCAAATGACACGGGAACAAATGATGCTATCCTATCGTCAAATTGCCAGTACCACCGAGGTGGAGCGCCTCTGCAATGGCAAGCATAATGCCCTGCAGATCAAACAGATGCTCGACACTCAGTTTGCCCGGGAATCGAGTCTGGAGGCCATCATGGAGTATATCGGACTCCTGAAAGAGGCCGGACTGGTGAAATAAGAAACCTATTTACCTTTACGACCTCTTCGGAAGAGAGCGTTTCGCTGAATGTTCGTGGCCCGGTGAATTCCCTGTTTAACAAACTTCACCTCCTCAACAGTGTAAAAAGCCCTGGGGTTGAACTCATTAATCAATTGAATAACAGAATTTAGTTCTGATCGTTTCACAATGGTATAAACCACGTGAACCAGCCCGGTACTTCCTTCAGCAGGTTGATAGGTTACCCCGAATCCGTGGTTTTGCATAGCCTTGATCAGGTCATGAGCTGGCTTTTTCGTAATCAGCCTCAGGGTGGCGTATCCTATCGCGATTTTCTCCTCCAGGAGGATTCCAATATAATTTCCCGTGGCAAATCCGGCACAATAAGCCAGATAATAGTACCACCTGTCGAGGTTTTGGAGGATTTTTGTCATGGCCAGCAGCCAGATGAACACCTCAAAAAAGCCCAGAAGGGGTGCCAGGTAACGATACCCTTTTGAAACGAAAATAATACGGATAGTCCCGATGGACACGTCGCCGATGCGGGCGAGGAAAATGAGTAGAGGGACAACGATAATGCCCCAGTAATCAAATTGCATTGCTATCAGGTTGTCAGCTCAGTACGATTAATTAACACCTCCAAAATTTGAGTAGCAGCGGCGGGGATACTAGTCCCTGGACCAAAGATACCTACCACTCCAAGATCATACAGGAACTGGTAATCCTGTGGAGGGATGACACCTCCGACGATTACCATGATATCTTCCCGGCCGAGTTTCCGGAGTTCTTCAATAACCTGGGGTACGAGGGTCTTATGGCCGGCGGCCAGACTGCTGACTCCGAGGACATGAACATCATTCTCCACAGCATCTTTGGCTGCTTCGGCGGGAGTTTGGAACAAGGGTCCGATATCCACGTCAAATCCGATATCGGCATAGCCTGTTGACACCACTTTTGCGCCGCGATCGTGGCCATCCTGCCCCATTTTGGCGACCATAATTCTTGGGCGGCGTCCTTCGATCGTGGCGAACTTGTCGGCGAGTTCCCGGGCTTTCTGAAACTCATCAGTACCCTGGAATTCTGAGGAATAGACTCCTGAGATGGAACGAATCACAGCTTTATATCTTCCAACAATTTTTTCACAAGCATAAGAAATTTCGCCCAAAGATGCACGTTTTTTCGCGGCATCAACGGCCAATTCAAGCAGGTTCCCCTCACCGGTCTCTACACAGCGGGTTAACGCATCCAGCGCAGCCTGGCACTCGGCCTCATTTCGTTCGGCGCGGAGTTTCTTCAGGCGGTCGATCTGAGCTAACCTGACCTTGGTGTTATCCACATCGAGGGTTTCGATCGGATCTTCTTTATCAAGCCGATATTTATTAACACCCAGGATGATCTCTTTTCCGCTGTCGATTCTAGCTTGTTTCCGGGCCGAAGCTTCTTCAATCCTCATTTTCGGGATACCCGTCTCAACAGCTTTTGACATTCCGCCCAGCTCTTCGATTTCCTGAATCAGATCCCAAGCTTTATGTGCGATTTCGTGCGTCAGGCTCTCGACATAATAGGAGCCGGCCCAGGGATCCACCGATCGGCAGATGCCGGTCTCTTCCTGTATGAATATCTGAGTGTTACGGGCAATTCTTGCGGAGAAATCGGTTGGCAGCGCGATAGCCTCATCAAGAGCATTGGTGTGAAGGCTCTGGGTGTGGCCCAGGGCAGCAGCCAGGGCTTCTACGCAGGTGCGGGTGATATTATTATACGGATCCTGTTCGGTCAGGCTCCATCCTGATGTCTGGGAGTGCGTTCTCAGGGTGAGCGACTTAGGATTTTTCGGGTTAAACTGCTTCACCAATTTCGCCCATAACATCCTGGCAGCGCGCATTTTAGCAATCTCCATGAAGTGGTTCATCCCGATAGCCCAGAAGAAGGAGAGGCGGGGTGCGAAGGCATCGATATCGAGGCCTGCAGCAATACCAGTACGCAGATACTCCAGTCCGTCGGCCAGCGTATAAGCCAGCTCCAGGTCGGCGGTTGCTCCGGCTTCCTGCATATGGTATCCTGAGATGCTGATGGAGTTAAACTTCGGCATCTTCTGGGAGGTAAACCGGAAGATATCAGCAATGATGCGCATACTGAATTCAGGCGGGTAGATGTAGGTATTCCTAACCATGAACTCCTTGAGGATATCATTCTGAATGGTTCCGGCCAGCTCTTCCAGCTCACAGCCCTGTTCCAGGGCAGCCACGATGTAGAAAGCCATCACCGGAAGCACGGCCCCGTTCATTGTCATGGATACTGACATCTTATTGAGCGGGATCTGGTCGAACAGGATCTTCATGTCGAGGATCGAGTCGATCGCTACACCGGCTTTCCCAACATCCCCGACCACCCGTTCGTGATCCGAGTCGTATCCCCGGTGCGTTGCCAGGTCGAACGCCACAGACAGGCCTTTCTGACCGGCGGCCAGGTTACGGCGGTAAAAAGCGTTCGACTCTTCCGCTGTGGAGAATCCGGCATACTGGCGGATAGTCCAGGGCTTCATCACGTACATCGTCGAATAGGGGCCGCGCAAGTAGGGCGGCAAACCAGCCGCATAGTTTAAATGCTCAAGCTTCTCCAGGTCGCTGGCAGTATAGAGCGGCTTAACCGGGATCTGTTCGGGAGTCAGCCAAGGGGTTCCATCAGGAGATTTTTCTCCGGAGGGTTTCCGTGCCGACTGGTAAGATATCTTGGTCAAATCTGGTTTCATTCTCCTTATTTTTTGATAATCAATTCATTAAAATGCTGCAGAGTCTGTAAGGCATTGCTCTTGACATGGATAAACTCGGTGATACCGGCGCTCTTGAGTTCTTCGATGATCTCTTTGGGATATCCGGCGATAACTGGAATTGTGGTACCATTCACCTGACTGGCCAGCTCCGGTCCGAATACCGCATACTCCTCATCCGATGAGCAGAGCACGATCACGTCAGCACCGGCTTTGCCGGCAGCTTCAACACCTTCGGCTACGGTGTCAAAGCCGGGGTTATCCAAGATTTGATACCCGGCACAGGCAAAGAAATTAGAGGCAAACCCAGCCCTGGCTTTTCGCATGGCGAGATTTCCGATGGTCAGCAGAAAAACGACCGGCCGGAGACCAGACTCTTCTGTCCGCATCCGGATTTGCTCAAAAGCCTCGGCGCCGCGATATAGGTTAAGAGGCTGTGCTTCAGCATCTTCGGTATCAGCAACCCAAGAGTTCATAATCATTGGATCTGCTTTGCCCAGCATTTTTTCATCGCCATTGGGGTATTGATTAGTACCCAGAAGGACTTCTCTGCGCTGGGCGATGGCCTCATCGCGCTTACTGGCTGCCGTGACAATAGCATCCTGTACCCAGCCATCGTAGAATGCTTCGACATATCCACCTTTAGCTTCAGTTTGTTGCAAGAGTTTCCAAGCTTCGGCAGCGATAGAATCGGTGAGGGTTTCGATATAGTAAGATCCGGCGGCCGGGTCAGCAACCTGGTCGAGGTGCACTTCACCTTTCAGCAATATCTGTTGGTTTCGGGCGATACGTTCGGCAAAGGGAGTCGGCTTCTCGTAGGTCAGATCAAAAGGCAAGACTGTCAACGAGTTAACACCACCCAACACCGAAGCCATCGCCTCGGTAGTTGTTCGAAGGACATTCACGAACGGATCATAAACGGTTTTGTTCCAGAAGGATGTTTCGGCGTGAATATACATTTGTGCGCTTGGATGGTTTTCAAGGCCACAAGCTTCCAGAATGCGTGACCACAGCATGCGGGCGGCTCTGAACTTAGCGATCTCGAAGAAATAGTTAGATCCGGCCGACAGGTGGAAGGAAATTTTTTCAGCGACCAGCTCCACCGGGATTTCGCGTTCGGTCATTTCGACGACATATTCGTAGGCTTGGGTCAGACTGAAGGCAAGCTCCTGTACAGCGGTAGCTCCTGCGTTGTGGAAGAATCGGCCATTAATGCCCAGGATTCTCAGGTTGGGGTAGCTAGCAGCGCGGATGATCCAGGAGGCAGCCAGCTCATAAAGCTCTTCTTCGTCATCAAACCGGCCGGTCAGGTTAAACTCGCCGATCGGATCAAACTGGAGTGATCCTTTCACTTTCACCGGGTCGAGATCTCCTGATTCCACCAGCTCATCCAGTGCATCGAGGATCGTTCCCGGGTCGAAGCCCTCAAAACTCACCTCTACCTGGTCGATTGGCAGAGCCAAGATCAGCCCTTTGACATCCTCGACAGAAGGATCATCATTAGTCTGAAAATTAACTGATTCCACTCCTTTTGAGATCAGGAGGAGTGCATCCTGAGCAGCTTTGCTACAATCTTCCACGACCACATCCTGGCGGATATACCAGGGATTTCCTTGTGGGGCGTTGCCCCTGACATAAGGAAACTCGCCCGGCAGATATCCCAGGTGTCCGAGGCCCTTCAGGTCATCGGTCCGATAATAGGGTTTCACATCGATTCCCTCCGGACTCTTCCAGATCAGTTTCTTAGCATAGTCAGCACCTTTGAGGTCTTTCTGGATCACCTGTTCCCACTCCTGGGTGGAGATGGGTGGAAAATCACCAAACAGGTTCCTGCTCTTTTCAGCTTTTCCCATAATGAAAAGAATTTCTATTAGGCAGCAAAATTACGATCTTCTTTGGTTCGGAAACCAAACTTTTGTCATCAGAGGGTTCCGACCATCTTTTTCGGGTCAACCCATGCAGTGAACTCCTCATCAGTGACATAGCCCAGAGCCAGGGCGGCCTGGCGGAGGGAGGTACCCTCTTTGTGTGCTTTTTTGGCGATCTCGGCAGCCTTTTCGTATCCGATATGGGTATTCAGGGCGGTGACGAGCATCAGCGAGTTTTCCAGGTGACGGTTGATCACTGCGTTGTTGGCTTCGATTCCGGCAGCGCAGTTGTTGTTAAAGGATACGCAGGCATCGCCGAGGAGGCGGGCCGACTGTAGAAAATTGCTGATCATCACTGGTTTAAAGACATTCAATTCGAAATGGCCGAGCATGCCGCCGACCGAGATAGCCACATCATTGCCCATAATTTGGGCGCAGACCATTGTCAGGGCTTCGATCTGGGTGGGGTTAACTTTGCCGGGCATGATGGATGACCCCGGTTCATTTTCGGGGATATGGATTTCACCGATACCACTGCGTGGCCCGGAAGAGAGTACCCGCATATCATTACCAATCTTCATCTGACTCACTGCCAACTGTTTGAGAGCGCCATGGGATTCCACGATGGCATCATGTGCTGCCAGGGATTCGTATTTATTCTGAGCGCTGACAAACGGATAACCGGTGAGTTCGGCGATCTTGGCAGCAACTTTTTCTGCGTATCCTTTAGGCGTATTGATGCCTGTTCCCACGGCCGTCCCACCGAGCGCCAGCTCCTGCAGATGGGCCAGGGTGTTCTTCAGGGCACGAAGGCCGTGATCGATCTGCGAAACATATCCTGAGAACTCCTGCCCCAGCGTCAGCGGGGTGGCATCCATGAAGTGAGTTCTGCCGATCTTGACCACCTGCATAAACTCTTTTGATTTGGCTTCCAGGGTGTTACGCAGCAGTTCGATACCCGGTATAGTGGTCTCAATCAGGATTTTATAGGCTGCGATATGCATCGCTGTCGGGAAAGTATCATTCGACGACTGCGACTTATTCACGTCATCATTGGGGTGGATCATGGGTTTCCCTTCACCGAGGGTGTTCCCCAGGATCACATGGGAACGATTGGATATCACCTCGTTGAGGTTCATGTTCGACTGGGTACCGGATCCTGTCTGCCAGATCACCAGCGGGAACTGGTCGTCGAGTTGCCCCTCGAGGATTTCATCGCACACCTGGGCGATCAGCTTGGCTTTCTGTTCCGGCAGCACTCCCAGGTCGCAATTTGTCAGTGCAGCCGCCTTTTTCAGGTAGGCAAAGGCCATGATGACCTCATGCGGCATGGATGCCGGTGCTCCGATCTTGAAGTTATTAATGGAACGCTGGGTTTGTGCACCCCAATACTTTTCGGCCGGGACCTCCACAAGGCCCATCGTGTCTTTTTCAATACGATAGTTCATGTCACTGGGTTTTTTGTTTAAAGGTAAACATATTCGATAATAATTGGGCCGAACTGGTGGGATTCCACTGGGGTAAAGGAAGATAGTCCTGACTGGAAGCAGCAGGCATGAGTCCAACCAAGCAAAAAGCAATAAAAACAATGGTTGCCTAAAGATCTTTCCCAAACTCCATCAGGAAGGCTTTGATAAACCCATTGATCTCTCCATCGAGGACTGCCTGTGTGTTGCCGGTTTCGTATCCGGTGCGGAGGTCTTTGACCATCTTATAAGGGTGCAACACGTACGACCGGATCTGGGAGCCCCACTCGATCTTTTTCTTCGTCGCTTCTACTTTTTGCTTCTCTTCCATCCGCTTGCGCAGCTCTAACTCATAAAGCTGTGAGCGCAGCAGTCGCATGGCATTCTCTCTATTCTTCAGCTGGCTTCGGGTTTCACTGTTCTCAATGACAATCCCCGAAGGCAGATGCCGCAGGCGAACCGCTGTCTCCACTTTGTTGACATTCTGGCCTCCGTGACCGCCTGAACGATAGGTGTCCCACTCAATATCAGCAGGATTGACTTCAATTTCAATGGTATCATCGATGGCCGGAGAGACAAACACGGATGCAAAGGTGGTGTGCCGTTTGTTGTTTGAATCGAAGGGAGAGAGGCGCACCAGGCGGTGAACACCATTCTCGGCCTTGAGGTAACCATAGGCGTAATCCCCGACAAACTCCAGCATCACGGATTTGACACCAGCCTCGTCACCAGCCTGATAATCAATCTCTTTTACTTTATATCCGTTCAGCTCACCCCAACGAATATACATGCGCATCAACATACCAGTCCAGTCGAGACTCTCTGTCCCGCCAGCTCCCGAGTTGATCCGCATGATGGCCCCCATGGCATCTTCTTCCTTACGGAGCATATTACGGGTTTCGAGATCCTCCACCACCTGCTCTGTTTCGGCATATTGGTGGTCAATCTCCTCCTCAGTCGCTTCACCTCCTTTGTAGAATTCAAAAACAACCTGCAGATCCCCAATGCTTGACTGAGCCTGATCATAAGCTTTGATCCAGCTTTTCAGTACACGGATTTGTTTCATGTGAACCTCAGCTTCTTTCGGGTTATTCCAGAAGCCAGGGTCCTGAGTTTTCTCTTCTTCAGATTTCAAATCGAGCCGTTTACGGTCGATGTCAAAGATGCCTCCTCAGCGCCTGCCCGCGCTCTGCCAACTCTTTAATCTGGTCAATCGTTACCATTCGTTTAATTTTGAGACAAAAATAGGCTTTTACATTCGTACATTTGGATTATGTCTATGCAATTTGGTTTGGATAACCTGATAACCTCCGCTGAGCAGCAAGCTTTACTCCGGGGTCGCATCGCCTACCTTGGCCATGCGGCGGCCGTATCGTGGCGGCTGGAGAGCGGCCTGGATGAACTGGTCGCCCTGTTCGGTAAGAGGCTCGTTAAAGCTTTCGGTCCGCAACATGGCTTCGGTGCCGTCGTCCAGGATAACATGATTGAAACCGAGCACACGATCCATCCGCTACACCAAATCCCAGTGTACAGCCTGTACGGTGCAACACGCAAGCCGGACGACCACATGCTGGAGGACATTAACACCTTAGTTATTGATCTTCAAGATGTTGGGACTCGCGTTTATACGTACATCTGGACCATGTACCTTGCTCTGGAGGCTTGCGCCGGCCGAAATATCCGGGTGGTGGTGCTGGATCGCCCCAACCCGGTCGGTGGAGTCATCACCGAAGGA
>JAAYIP010000347.1 GCA_012523435.1 Bacteroidales bacterium
AAAAACCCTTGAAAGCAAACGCCTAGTCACTGATGAATTTTGGGGATTTCAAAACGGTCAGCCCGAATTTTCTCCTGATGGCAACTACCTCTTATTCACTGCAAAGCGAGATTTTGAAGAGGATGTCTTTGTGTGCAATCTGAACACCGGTGCGGTGACCAATCTGACTGAAACCGGCATCTCCGAGAACGGACCGGTGTGGAGCCCCGATGGTAAGTATATCTACTTTACCACCAGTAGATTAAAGCCTAATTACCCTTCTGGAGGCGGAGAGGCTCATATTTACCGGATGGCCCTTGATCGTTTCGATAAGCCCTACCGGATGGATGAATTCAACAAGCTGTTTATCAAGGATTCTACGAATACTAAAAAGGATTCAGTGGCTGAGATCACCATCAACACCGACCGGATCTGGGAGCGTATAGAACAGATTGGTCCTTCATTTGGATCGCAGGGAGGATTGTTAATGACGAGTAAAGGCGATAAGATCACCCTGTTTTTCTCCTCCAATCACGATAAAGGAGCACGGGCATTATGGAAAACCGTGCTTGATCCGTGGGAACAGCCGAAAACGACCAAGATCGAAGGATTGCCCTCAGGTGGTGGGTTGATTCGCTCGGGTGACAAGCTGTATGCCCTTGCATCCGGAACCATCTACAAGTTGAATGGGGATGCTAGCAAGGCGGAGAAGATCGATATGAATTTCAGCTTCACGCGCGATTTGCAGAGCGAATTCAAGCAGATGTTCGACGAGACCTGGGCCAACCTGGAGGAAAATTTTTATGATGATGATCTTCACGGGGTTGATTGGAAAGGGTATCGGAAGCAGTATGAGACCCATCTGCCCTACGTGAACAATCGTAATGATTTTAGGATGCTGATGACCGATATGCTGGGTGAGATGAACTCATCCCACATGGGCTTCACCAGCAATGGCGAAGAAGAGCGGTTACAGCTCAGCTACACCACTTTGGAAACTGGTCTTATCTGGAGTACCGCTAATCCCTATGAAGTAGAACGTATCGTGGCACGAGGTCCTTCGGAGCATACTGGTATTGACATACGCAAAGGTGATGAGCTAGTGGCAGTTGATCAGGTCAGGGTCAACAAACAGCTGCCCCGCGACTACTATTTCTATCGCCCGGCAATGGTTCAGGAACTGCTCCTCACCTTCAGCCGGAAGGGCCAGGAGTTTGATGTCAAAATCAGACCTGTTTCGGCTGGTAACTTGAGTCAGTACCTGTATGATGAATGGATAGATGGCAATCGAAGCCTTGTCAATAAGCTCAGCAACAACAAAATAGCCTATGTTCACATGAAGAATATGGGTGGTGGGGAGTTAAATAATTTCATTATCACGATGACCCGTGAATTACAGGGGAAAGAGGGGTTGATTCTTGATTTGCGTTACAATACGGGTGGCAATGTGCATGATGATGTCCTGCGTTTTCTGCAGCAGAAGACCTATATGCAATGGAAATTCCGTGGAGGAAAATTGGCTGGTCAGTCGAACTTCGCCCCAGCCGATCATCCGATTGTGGTGTTGATCAATGAGCAATCGCTCAGTGCTGCTGAGATGACTGCCGCCGGATTTAAGCAGCTGGGTTTGGGAACAGTTATTGGCACGGAGACATACCGCTGGATCATTTTCACATCAGGCAAGGGATTGGTTGACGGATCTTTTTACCGGATTCCTGCTTGGGGTTGCTATACCCTCGATGGCCAGAACCTGGAAAAAACCGGGGTGAAGCCGGATGTTTATGTTAAGCAGACTTTCCTCGACCGGGTTACAGGGAATGATCCTCAGATCGAGCGAGCGGTGAAGGAGATTCAATAAGACCCTCGGGAAACTGAGTTTTCGGTAGATAGACAAACCTCTGTGGCATAGTGGATCCCCATTGAAATGATGTGGTCCCACTCATCAGAATTGATCCTGGCGACTCCTTGGGCCAGTCCATCCGGATGGTTCTGGTGAATGGCCACAATCATCCCGGCGGTAAAGTTATCCCCGGCACCGATGGTGCTGACGGGGGTGATCGTCGGGACTTTATAGTATTTTGATAATGAGGCAGTTCTTAGATAGACCCCTTGCGTGTTGGCTGTAAAAACCAGGTTGGGGCAAAGGTTCCGGATGGCCTCCCAGGCTTCGTTCGGGCCGTTTGTGCCGAAAATGTTGTGGAAATCTTCATTGGAGCCTTTGATTAGACTGGCCATTTGGATGTTTTCGATAATCGATGGTTTCAATCGTTCGAGTTCGTGGAGGTGAGCACGGCGAAAGTTAGGATCATAGATCAGCAAAGCTCCGTTGCGGTTGGCCTCCTGGATAAAGGTTTTTGTGATAGGCCTAATATCTTGAGAGATAGCATAATAAGAGCCATAGAGAAAGATGTCGTCCTGACCTACTACCGGAAGGCGGATATCGAGGCGTTTTTCGGGAAAATCGCGGTAAAAAGTGTAGTGGGCATCCATTTTCTCATCGAGGAATGCCAGTGCCAGGGCTGTTTTTCCAGTTGGGTAACGATAGACCCATGAGGTATCGACGCCACTCTCCCGAAGATATTGGTCGATCAGATCACCCGCCTGATCGAGGCCGTACTCACTGATGAAGAAAGCTGGCACACCAGATCGACCCAGCGAGACTATCCCATTGAGCATTGACCCGCCCGGTGTAGCTGAAACAGACCCCGAATTGCGGATGATGACATCCAGGACTGTTTCACCCATTCCGAATACCTTACTCCGCTGCTCGGGCATTCAGAAATCCCTGTAGTACCTGATTGGCCCTCTCCTTGTCCTCTTCATAGATGTAAACATCGATCGTGGATGGAGTGCCACCGAAAAATCCAGCTTTGACACCCATCTGAAAGTCATCACGGGTCATCGAAGCAATATTGTTCTGTGCCAGTTCCTCTTTCAGAAGAAGGACCTCTACTTCACTACCGGAAAACAATAGAAACAATGGTTTTTCCATATTCTGTTGGCTTACTTGTAACGAATATATTAAAAAACATCCACATCTCTTGCTATTATTTCTTTCTAGGGATCATTTATCTTACTCTTAGCCAAGGGCTCTGACGTGTCTCATTTTTTCGTATTTTGTTGGCCATGAGCTTGTCGCCCGAAAATATCCTGTTGATTGGTTCCATTCTGATGTTTGCCAGTGTCTTGGCAGGCAAGACCTCCTACCGTACCGGTATCCCGATTCTGATTCTGTTTGTCGTGATTGGACTGATTGCCGGATCGGAAGGTCTTGGTGGGATCCAGTTTAACAATGCCGGAATCGCTCAGTTTGTTGGGATCATGGCGCTTAATGTGATCATGTTTGCTGGAGGGTTAGAAACCGACTGGCGGGTGGTGAAGCCCGTTGTCTGGCAGGGATTTACGTTGTCAACCCTGGGGGTTTTGCTGACAGCATTGTCGGTGGGGTTGTTTGTTTGGTTGGTGACTGATTTAAATCTTCTGGAGGGGTTCCTGCTTGGGGCAATTGTCTCCTCCACTGATGCCGCAGCGGTGTTCTCCATCTTGCGAACCAAGAGTGTAGCGTTGAAAGGTAGCCTCCGTCCGGTTCTTGAGCTTGAGAGTGGCAGTAACGACCCGATGGCGTATCTCCTGACGATCGCTTTCATGGGACTAATTATGCAGCCCGATAAAAGCATCTGGAGTATTCTCCCGCTTTTTGCCCTCCAAATGTCGCTCGGGGTGGCTCTTGGTTTTGGTTTCGGATTCGCCGGCCAGTGGATCATCAATCGGATTAACCTAATATACGAGGGGCTCTACCCAGTCTTAGCGATCACCTGGATGTATCTTACTTTTTCCGTCACCAATGCTTTGGGGGGAAATGGATTTTTAGCGATCTATCTTTCAGCTATCTACTTGGGAAACAAAGAGTTGATTCACAAGAAGACCATCATCAAGATGTTTGACGGTCTAGCCTGGCTGATGCAGATCATTTTATTCTTAACATTGGGGCTACTGGCGTTTCCAAGTAAGATTTTGCCCGTTCTGGGAATTGGTTTGCTCATCGCTCTATTCCAGATTCTAATAGCCCGGCCCTTAAGTGTCTTTATTAGCCTAGCACCTTTTAAAATGAGGAGCAACAAGCGCTGGTTTATCTCTTGGGTTGGATTGCGGGGAGCGGTCCCGATTGTTTTTGCCACCTATCCTTTACTCGCCGGTATTGAAAAGGCTAATATGATCTTTAATATCGTCTTTTGCATTTCCATTGCCTCGGTCCTAATACAGGGCACAACACTCACTCCGGTAGCCAAATGGCTCCGGGTTGCGTTACCGCATAGAGTCAAAGCCATGACTGCAACTGACCTTATTCTTGGGCAAAATCCTCATTATCAGAAAATTGATATCGATATTCCATTGGGGTCCTCCGTGATTGGGCGCAAAATCATCGACTTGAATCTCCCGGAACAGGCTCTTATCATCTTGATCCAGCGTGGCGAAGAGTACCTGGCACCTAACGGTTCGACTGTTCTTCGGGCTGGCGACAAGCTTATCATGGTCACCACCAACCGCGATGCCCTGGAAGGAGCCTGCCGGCTGCTACAGTAAGGTGCACTTGGCAATGTTTTTATTCATTACTTCCTTGTATTTTTGTAAAAAACTAAACATGATGAAACGATTATTTCCTTTACTGCTGCTGGCTATGCTCCTGCCGGCGTGCCAATCTAATGTACAAACCGTCTGGCTCGATGAAATGGATATCAGCAAAATGGAGACCGGATGGGGCGATATCGGTATCAATCAAAGCGTTGAGGGTAATCCCCTGACCATCGCCGGAGTTACTTATGAACGCGGAATTGGAGTTCATTCTATCTTCAAGTATATGCTGAACCTCGATGGCAATGGTCGCCGATTTTCAGCAATGGTTGGAGTGGACGACGAGAGCGGCCGCCTGGCTACCGTGGAGTTTTTTGTATTGGGCGACAAGCAGATCCTCTGGCAGAGTGGGGTGATGAAGCCCGGTGATCCGGCTAAACCCATCGATGTGAATATCAAAGGAATCA
>JAAYIP010000348.1 GCA_012523435.1 Bacteroidales bacterium
ATGGCCAAAAGAAAGGCCGAAATTTTTATCCTCATCAGATTTCTGTTTTTTTCGACTCCAATATGGGTCTGCGTGAATACAACAACCTCCAGGGTCAGAAAAAATGGGTATTGATAAGGATCAACTAAATATCTAACAATTTAAAAAGGAGGCTATGATGAAATGTAAAACCGTTCCTGTCATTTTGAGCTTGCTAATCCTTGCTCTTTCTTGCACTAAACCGCTCGGCGGAGACGATGAATCTTCTCTGATAGGCAAGTGGGGAACCGCTGGAATTCAATCTTTTGAGTTTACAGCCGATGGAGACATGATTGTCGGAAACCCGATGATCATAACCATTACATATAAATACACAGCCAGCGATGGATCCGGGGAATGCTGGCTTGAGTCAATGCCAAGCATAAAAATCCCCTTTACCTACTCTTTTTCTGGCAACCAGCTCATTTTCATTTTCGAGTCAACCACATACGAGCTGCGAAGGCTTTAGCGCCTCTTAAGGTTATTTTTCCTCCATTTGAAGCGGTTTTGATTGATTATCAAAGCTGCTTCCTGGATTCGCTATAATCTATTTGAGTGGAGTAAATGCAGACCTGATAACCGATAATCTGTGGCTATCGCGCACAAGAAATCCAGGATCCATCAAAAATAAGTACTTTCGGCAAAACAACTAACTCAATCCAACCAGCTATTATGAACACCGAAAGACCATCCATCCGCGATTTTGATTTTAACCTGATCTGGGAGTATTTTATTCAGTTCGACCGGCAAGGTCCCGGAAGCCCTGATACAACCATCAAAGCATTGAGTTTCATCGACAACCTCAATGATGAATCGAAAATTGCTGATCTGGGCTGTGGCACAGGTGGACAGACGATGATTCTGGCTCAAAACACGAAAGCCCGCATCACGGCCCTGGACCTTTTCCCCGGCGCCATCAATAAACTCAACAACAACGCAGAAACGCTTGGCGTACAAGATCGAGTGAAAGGCATCGTTGGGTCTATGGATAATCTGCCGTTTAAACCGGGCGAATTCGACGTGGTCTGGTCGGAAGGTGCCATCGACAGTGTAGGTTTCGAGAAGTGCCTGAATCACTGGAAGAAATTCTTAAAAAAGGGAGGTTTTATTGCCGTAACCAACCTGACCTGGTTTACCAATGATCGCCCCGCTGAACTGGAAGAGTATTATCTCAGAGAGGTTCCCACAATTGGAACGATGGGAGAAAATCTATCCATCCTACAAAATGCAGGTTACCTACCCATCGCCGCTTTTGCCCTCCCAGAGAGCTGTTGGAGCGATGTGTACTATGCTCCTCAAGAGGCAGCAAGCGTAAAACTCCTCGAAAAACATGCTGGAAATAAGGCCGTTGAAGAGTTCGTCCGAAACATGAGGATTGAGGCTGAGCTCTTTTCGAAGTATAAGCAGCATTTTGGATACGCGTTTAATATTGGCAAAAAGATAGATGATGACAACATCTCCCGAACACGATGAGCGGGGAGGTAGGCGGAAAATATCAGGGTATAGGCGACACACCGCAACAAGAGAAGAGATATGAATAGTGAAAACATCGACAATTCGTACCAATTTAGAATTGGGGCAAATTCATAATCATGCCGAACCATATTCACGGCATCATCCACCTATTGAAACCCGGTGGCTGAGCGGAGTCGAA
>JAAYIP010000349.1 GCA_012523435.1 Bacteroidales bacterium
ACAATATGAACCGTATCGATAGCCCCAACCGAAATCTTTTCAAAGCCAAAACCTTCACCATTATGGGCCCAGATAATGAGATCTCCGAGCCCTGTGAGAAAGCTACAAATGCCTTTATCGTCAGTCTTTTTCGTTGAGATCGGGTAGAACTCTGCATAATTATACAACTGAAACTCGACGGTTGCCTCTGTAGCTGGAGAAGCATTGGGGTTGGTCACCTTCACTTGGATCTTCTTAACTGGGGCATAAACATCTAAAGTATTGAGGAGAGCATAGTTAGCATCTCTGTTTTCGGCCCGTTCATCGCCAAGATAATCCCCAAAAGCTTTGGTATGGATGAGCATCGCGCGGCGGGCAGGCTCGGTAAACCACCCCAGGTTGGGGACGCATTCGGGCTCACAGGCTCCCATAAAATGCCACTCCCCGTCAGCCCAGAACTCAACCCATGCGTGATTATCATCAGAATGTGCCCAGCGAGGGGTATAAACCTGGCGGGCAGGAATCGCGACGGATCGCAGGGCAGCTACAGTAAAAGTTGACTCTTCGCCACAGCGGCCGTAGGCTGTTTTAATCGTTGCCAGAGGGGCAGATGTCCGGATATCGGTTCCCCGGTATGTCACCTTCTCGTGGCACCAGTGGTTGACCTCCAAGGCCGCCTCCATCATCGAAAGATTACGGATACGATCCTTTAACTCATTGAAAATTACGATCCTAGCTGTATCCAGATTCTCATTATTGACCCGGTATGGGAGGATAAAATGCCGGAAGATGCTCTCCGGAATCGTGTGGCCCCAGGGAAAAGTATCGCGCGCAGCCAGGCTCCACCTTACCTGATCGAGGAAGTAGCTTCCGTCATAATCAGCCAGATCGCTGAGAGGCATATACGCATAAAGAAACTTCAGCCCCTGCTCTTCATTCTGCGTGAGTTCCTCCTGAAAAACATCGAACAAGACAGCATCGCGGTTGACCGCCAATTCCTTACGCTCTTCAAATCGAGCTTCCACCTTCGCTGCATAGTCCTGATCCGAATAAATCTTGAAATCATCTGTTTTACAAGAAGTTACAAGGATCAGGAGCAATGCAGTCGAAAGAAGGAGTACGTGATTGTTTGACTGGTAGTTTCGTTTTTTCATGGTTGGATTAACTGATTGGATAGGCTAATTTAAATTTTTTCTGGCCGATATTTTTGTTATTCATCTTCGGTTCTTACTTTTGATCCGATTTTCAGATCATGAAAGCAATTACCGGTACCTATCATTACTTTTTCTTTTTCGGCTTTTATTTTAAAAGCACGACCGGGAAGCCCATGATCGAAAAGATATCCCACTAAAGGAAACCAAAAAAGATCATCAGGAAGTCCCGGTCAGAAAAGGCCGGGACTTTTTGTTTTTTATCAAGTTATGAAAAAAGACAAAGAGAAAGAAAGCATCAGGGTAGCCATTCAGGGTATTGCTGGGTCATTTCATGATCAGGCAGCGGTTGACTATTTTTCAGGTGAGCAGGTCGAGTTAGTTCCCTGCCAGTCATTCGAGGATCTATTCAGTCAGGTTGGAAGCGGCATGGCTGATGTTGCCGTGATGGCCATTGAGAATACGGTTGCCGGATCGTTGCTGCCCAACTATGCGCTTTTGAGAGAATCAGGGTTTCGGATTTTTGGTGAGCTATTCCTGCGCATCAGTCAGCACCTGATGGCTTTGCCCGGGCAGGGCATTCATGATTTATCGGAAGTATACTCTCATTACATGGCGATTGCTCAGACGAGGCCTTTTTTCCGTTCGTATCCGAACATCAGGCTGGTTGAATCCGAAGACACGGCTGCCAGCGCCAGATGGGTGGCCGAGATGCGCCAGCCGGGCAAGGCAGCCATTGCCGGAGAGCGTGCTGCGGAACTCTACGGCCTAGAAATCCTCGCCAACGGGATCGAAACCAATAAACGGAACTTTACCCGGTTCCTGTTTCTCTATAAGCCCAATGGAACTCAACGATTTACAGCAGAGAACCCTAACAAGGCTTCGCTAGCCTTTTCGCTGCCTCACAAAACAGGGAGCCTCTCACACATCCTGTCGATCTTTTCATTTTACGATATTAATCTGACCAAAATTCAGTCGATCCCGATCCTCGGTCAGGAGTGGGAATATCATTTTCTTATCGACCTGACTTTTGATGAGGAGGTTCGCTACCGCCAGGCACTTCAAGCCATGGAACCATTAACAACTGAACTAATGATATTAGGAGAATACAATCAAGGGAGACAAATCGCATGAATAAGCATTTAATTGATCCGGCAGCCCGCATCCAGGGCGTGGAAGAGTACTATTTTGCATCTAAACTACGCGAGATCAGGCAGATGAACCTAACTGGAGAGACTGTCATCAATCTGGGTATTGGCAGCCCTGATTTACCACCTGCAGCAGCCGCCATAGAGGTTTTACAGGAGCAGGCACTGTTACCGGAGAACCACGGATATCAGCCTTATAATGGTGTCCCGGAGCTCAGAAAAGCGATTGCTAACTGGTACAAACGTTACTATTCGGTTGAGCTGGACCCCGACCGGGAGGTGTTGCCGCTGTTCGGGTCGAAGGAGGGGTTGATGCACATCGCCATGGCTTTTTTAGGGCCTGGCGACCACGCCTTGGTACCGGATCCCGGCTATCCCGCCTATGCTGCGGTTACCCGGTTGGCCGGCGCCAAGGTTAAAACCTATCCTCTGCTACCCGAAAACGATTGGCTTCCTGATCTGGATTATATCGAGCTGATGGGCTATGAGAAAGCTAAGGTGATGTGGATCAACTACCCGCACATGCCCACCGGCAAAAAAGGAAGCCGGGAACTGTTCCGCCAACTGGTGCAGTACGCCCGTGCCAATAATATCCTACTGGTTAATGACAATCCCTATAGCTTCATTCTTAACGAGGAGCCGATCAGCCTATTGGAGACGGAAGGAGCAATGAATATCTCACTGGAATTGAACAGCTTAAGCAAGTCGCACAATATGGCAGGCTGGCGTATCGGAGTGGTAGCCGGCAGACAAGAATACCTCGATTATCTGGTCCGATTTAAGAGCCAGATGGATTCGGGCATGTTCAAACCGATGCAGCTGGCAGCGGCAGCAGCTTTGGAAGCGGGGCCGGAGTGGTACGAGGAGCTGAACAAAATCTATCGGGAGCGTCGGGAGGTGGTTTATGAGCTGCTCGACACACTTGAATGCACCTATAGTCGCGATCAGTGTGGACTATTTGTCTGGGCCCGGATTCCTCAGGGGGAGGAATCCGGTCGCGATCTTTCGGAGCGAATACTACAGGATCAGAGAGTATTTCTAACCCCGGGATTCATTTTCGGACCCCAGGGTGATCAATTCATTCGTGTTTCACTGTGCCAGAACGTCACAACCATCCGCGAAGCACTGGCGCGCATTCAATCAGAATTATGACCATCACTATCGTAGGCCTGGGGCTCATCGGTGGCTCCATCGGTCTGGAACTCAAAACCAAACGTTTCGCCGACAGGATTATCGGGGTGGATCTCAACCCGGTTCATCGAGACATCGCCCTGGAACGGGGTCTGGTGGATGAAGTACAAAAGCTGGTATTCGCCATTCAGCAATCGGACATCATCATCCTGGCTATCCCGGTCGATGCCATCAGAATATTACTGCCATTTGTTCTGGATCAAGTGACCCACCAAGCGGTGACTGATGTAGGATCAACAAAGTATTGCATCACCGAACAGGTGAAGAATCACCCCAAACGAGGCTGCTATGTGGCTTCTCATCCGATGGCCGGAACTGAATTCTCAGGCCCTGAAGCAGCTATCCCCGGCCTATTCAGCAAAAAAGTGGGGATCATTTGTGATATGGCCCGAAGCAACCAAAAAGCCCTGGAAGCCATAACCAATCTTTATATGGCACTGAATATGAGACTGATATTCATGAATTCAAAGGAACATGATCTGCATACCGCCTATGTTTCGCACATTTCGCACCTGACCTCCTTCGCACTGGCACTCACCGTCCTGGACAAGGAGAAGAATGACCGGAATATTCTGAACCTCGCCTCCGGTGGATTTGACAGCACCGTTCGATTGGCCGCCAGCTCAGCCGAGATGTGGGTTCCAGTGTTCGATCAGAACCGGGATCATGTTATTGAGGTAATTGACACCTACATTGCAAAAATGAACCTATTTAAATCGTATATTTCTGAAGGAGAGAATGAAAAAGTTGGCGAGTTAATCCACGCCGCAAACCAAATTCAAACAACATTAACTTCGAACTCATGGAACAAACAATAAAAAACACCCCATTCGCTAGCTGGGGAATTGATACGGAAAGACCTCTATTAATCGCTGGTCCGTGCTCTGCCGAAACCGAAGAGCAGGTGATGAATACAGCGATCCAACTTAAAGATGTTGGAGCATCCGTTTTCCGCGCAGGAATCTGGAAACCACGCACCCGGCCTAACACTTTTGAAGGCGTCGGGGTTAAAGGACTCCGTTGGCTGAAAAAGGTTAAAGAGAGAACCGGAATGCTGACTACCACCGAGGTCGCCAATGCTCAACATGTGTATGAAGCGATTAAATATGGCGTTGATATCCTATGGATTGGAGCACGAACTACCGTAAATCCTTTCACTATCCAAGAGATAGCCGAGGCTATGAGCGGGATTGATATCCCAGTCATGGTTAAAAACCCTGTCAATCCGGATGTGGAACTGTGGTTGGGAGCCATTGAACGACTTCAGGCTGTTGGGATTTCCCGCATTGGGGTGATACACAGAGGGTTTTCAAGTTATTCGGAGAACCGCTATCGCAATTCGCCTAACTGGCAGATTCCCCTAGAGCTTAAAAGACGGCGACCCGATCTACCTTTTATCTGTGATCCAAGTCATATTGGAGGCCAACGCAGTCTGCTACAAGAGATCTCGCAGAAGGCCATGGACTTGAATTTCGATGGGCTGATGATTGAAACACACATTGAGCCGGACAGCGCCTGGTCAGACGCAAAGCAGCAAATCACCCCAAATGAGCTTAAACAATTGCTTGACAAGCTGATCCTGAGACGAACCGATCCCGGCAACAACGGATTCGTAAATCAACTGGAGGAGCTTCGCTCGGAGATTGATCGGCTCGATCAAGAATTGATGAACATTTTGGAAGACCGGATGAAGGTGTCGGCAGGGATTGGAAAAGTAAAAAAAGAAAACGG
>JAAYIP010000072.1 GCA_012523435.1 Bacteroidales bacterium
AAAATTGATCAGTTCAGAGGGAAGATGAGCTACAGAAGCATAGAAAATCCCCGAACCTGGGAGCGTTCCCAGTTTATGCGGTATTTTTCCAATTATCATTAGGAAGCTTTTATGTTCAGCTTCTGGCTGATTGCTGCAGCGGTGTAAGAATCATTTGATTTCACGAGCTCTTCTGGTGTGCCTGTAAAAACCAGTTTACCACCATTCTCTCCACCTTCTGGGCCCAGATCAATGATCCAGTCGGCATTTTTAATAATCTCGGGGTTGTGCTCGATGATGATGAGCGTATGTCCGCGATCGAGCAGAGCTTCAAAGGCTTTGAGCAGGGTGCGGATATCGTGAAAATGCAATCCGGTGGTAGGCTCGTCAAAGATAAAGATGGAATGGCCGTTATCAGCACCTTTAGCCAAAAACGAGGCCAGTTTGATCCGTTGGCTTTCGCCACCCGACAGGGTGGAGGATGATTGTCCGAGTTTGACATAGCCCAATCCAACCTCTTCGAGTGGTTTCAATCGGCTGACAACCCGTTTGGCGCTGGTTTCTTTGAACGATGAAAAGAATTCAAGAGCCTCGCTAACAGACATTTCCAGTAGGTCGTATACATTTTTTCCCTGGTAGCGCACCTCCAGGACCTCTTCTTTGAAGCGTTTTCCCTGGCAGCTTTCACAGGTGAGGTACACATCGGCCATGAACTGCATTTCCACCTTGATGATTCCTTCTCCCTGGCACTCTTCGCAACGTCCTCCCTCGACATTGAACGAGAAATGGGATGGTTTAAATCCGTTCATCTCTGCCAGTGGAAGGTTAGCGAATAGTTTTCGGATCTCATCCCAGGCCTTGATATAAGTAACCGGATTTGAGCGGCTACTCCGTCCGATTGGGTTCTGGTCGATCAGTTCTATATGATTGATCCGGTGCAGGTCGCCAGCAATCGAGCCATGCCGGCCGGTACGTTCACCGGATCCATTTATTCTCTTGTTCAGTGCGTTATAGAGGATCTTGTTTACCAAGGTTGATTTTCCTGATCCGCTCACACCGGTCACGACTGTCATCACCTCGAGGGGAAAGGAGACGTCAATGTTTTTCAGGTTATTTTCGCTGGCTCCGATGATCTGGATAGAGTCGTGCCAAGGCCTACGGAGGGCAGGCACCGGGATCTGTTCAGTATTGTTTAAATATTTAGCAGTCAGGCTTTTATGACTTTCGAAGAGCCGTTCCTGTGGTCCTTCGAAGACCACTTCGCCTCCGAATCGGCCGGCGCCCGGACCGATATCGATCATATAGTCGCTGGCTCGAATCACTTCTTCATCGTGTTCTACTACCAAGACCGTATTTCCCAGATCGCGCAGCTTTTTGAGCACGCCAATCAATCGTTGGGTATCTCTGGGGTGTAGTCCGATGCTGGGTTCATCCAGGATGTAGAGAGAGCCGACGAGGCTGCTGCCGAGGGAGCTGGCCAGGTTGATTCGTTGAGATTCACCGCCCGACAGGGTGTTCGAGGTGCGATTGAGGGTAAGATAGCCCAGTCCAACATCGGAAAGGTAGTTCAGGCGGTTAACGATTTCCTGCAGCAGTCGAGATGCAACTTGTTGTTGATAAGGACTTAGTGTGATATTTTCAAAGAAAGAGAGGAGGTTACTGACTGGTAACCTGACGAGGTCTGAGATAGATTTCCCGGCGATTTTAACCCAAGTTGCTTCTTTTCGAAGGCGCATGCCCTGGCACTCCGGGCAGGTAGCTTTTCCCCGGTATCGAGCCAGCATCACGCGGTATTGAATTTTGTATGATTTTTCCTCGAGGTGGGCGAAAAACTCATTAAGACCGTTGAACCATTTATTGCCAGTCCAGAGCAGTTGTCGCTCCTGTTCAGTGAGTTGGTAATATGGGCGGTGGATTGGAAACCCAAACTTGTCGGCTGAACGGACTAGTTTGTCCATCCATTTTGACATTTTTTCGCCTTTCCAGCACACGATAGCCTCCTCGAAGATCGAAAGGTTTTTATTTGGGACTACCAAGTCTTCGTCGATACCGATAGTACTACCGAATCCTTCGCAGACGGGGCAGGCTCCCATTGGGTTATTAAAGCTGAACAGGTTCACTGACGGTTCTTCGAAGGTGATTCCATCCAGTTCAAATCGATCGGAGTAGCTTTCTTCCAAGTAATTTCCGTTGTCGAATATTTTCAGGGAGCACACACCTTTACCTTCGAATAGGGCAGTCTCGACTGAGTCGCTCACCCGTGCGCGCAGGTCTTCCTCCTGGCCGATGTAGATGCGATCGATCAGGATCAGGTAGGTGAAGGATTCACAGAGAGCGTTATTGTTTTCGAGAACTTCAGAGATGCGTCGGATCTGTCCCTTTTCTTCCACGCGGGTATAGCCTTGCTGCATTAGGATCTCCAGGTGGGCTTTCAGCGACCGTTCCTCAGGTTTATGGAGGGGGGCCAGGATCATCACCTGGGTATTTTCCGGCAGATTCATGATGCGGCTGACGATCGTTTGAACCTCATGTTTTTTTACCTTTTTACCGCTCACTGGTGAGTAAGTCTCCCCGATACGGGCATAAAGCAGTTTGAGGTAGTCGTAAATTTCGGTTGAAGTTCCGACGGTAGATCGTGGGTTACGGGTGTTTACCCGCTGTTCGATAGCGATTGCCGGGGGAATTCCATCGATCAGATCAACATCAGGTTTATCTAGTTTTCCCAGAAATTGCCGGGCGTAAGATGAAAGGCTTTCTACGTATCGGCGCTGACCTTCGGCATACAGAGTATCGAAGGCAAGGGATGACTTCCCAGAACCGGAGAGGCCAGTTACCACCACTAGCTTTTCGCGGGGAATAGTCAGGTTGATATTTTTCAGATTGTGGACTCGAGCTCCACGGATCAGAATATAGTTTGATTCATCAGGATTCAATTCGGGCATGATTTTTGTTAAAATCGGGGTGTGAAATTAGCTCTTTTTTATCAGGGCGGAAAATTTGGAGATTGTAAAATATTTTCTTTATGTTTGCGTTCTGATAAAAGAAACATTAATCTAAAGCTCTGGAGGACTGTATATCGAGGCATTTCTACTTCTAAGATAACCCTAAAAAGGAGGTAGTTTTGAGTTTACATAATCTTGACGATTATGTCCTCGTAGAGCAGTACATAGCGGGCGACCAGGCCTGCATTGAAGAGCTGATCACCAGGCATAAAAACCGCGTCTATACGTACATTCTCTTGATTGTACGCAACCCACATTTGGCTGAGGATATTTTCCAGGATACCTTTATCAAGGTCATCAAGTCGTTGAAAATGGGTAAGTATCACGACAAGGGCAAGTTTTTGTCTTGGGTGTTACGGATTGCGCATAACCTCATCATTGATCATTACCGAAAGCAGAAATTGCTGAATACGGTCTCCAATGATTCGGGGGAGGTTGATCTGTTCAACAACAAAAAGTTATCCGAGTCAACCATTGAGGAGACACTAGTTTTTGATCAGACCATGGAGGATGTCAGGAGGCTGGTGGATGCTTTACCAGAGGATCAGCGGCAGGTTGTTTACCTACGACATTATTGTGGATTGAGTTTCAAAGAGATAGCTGACCAGACCGGAGTGAGCATCAATACGGCCTTAGGGCGAATGCGCTATGCGTTGATTAATATGCGGAAGATGGTCAGGGAAAAAAATATGTCGTTAGCCCTATCCTAATGCTGAAATGTTGATGAGCCCCGGAATAGCGGGGCTTTTTCATCAAAAAAAATCTTGCTTCTGGTTATACTATGTGGATAATGGAATCGTTATTAAAGTAAAATTAAGATTAAGATTAAAATTAAAATGCGGTCTGCCTATGATGAATTTATCTACCCACTACTATTTTCTCAACAGTGAACTAAGAACAGAGGAGGATGAAGAAGTGTTTTCTGAGCTAGAGAGTGCGATAACGCAGGGGCGCGTTCCCCTGTTCAAGGCTCCAAAGGCTGCCCTGGATCGGATTATGGGTTTTGCCAGTGCTTATCTCTCTTTACCTTCGGTTCATATGGAAGAGGTTGAGTTGATGAAAAACTAACTATCACTGTATCAGCGAGAAATGAGCCTCCGGACCATCGGAGGCTTTTTTTTTGAAAAAAATTTGGTCCGTAATAAAAAGCGCTATACATTTGTGATATCAAAATGATATCAAAATGAAAAATGAATTTGTTCGAAAAGCAATGAATGGCTATCTCCTGCTGGCTATTTGGCTGGTGTTAGCTGTTGGATCAGTCCTGGGGATGATTTTCGTTCCGGGCTTCCTTTATGTTTACATTCCTGTGCTCACCATCAGTTTATTCTGTATGGTGGGTTTAGCGGTTGTTAACCCGAATGAGTCATTGGTGTTGGTTCTTTTCGGGCGGTATGTGGGGACGATTAAAGAAAACGGGTTTTACTGGTTTAATCCGTTCATCAGCCGAAAGAAGATATCCCTAAGGGCCAGGAACTTTGACAGTCAGCCGATCAAGGTCAACGACAAAGTGGGTAATCCGATCATGATTGGGATGGTTTTGGTTTGGCGTGTGGAAAACACGTACAGGGCTGCTTTTGAGGTTGATGAGTATGAGCATTTTGTCACTGTTCAGAGTGATGCCGCACTCCGGAAGCTGGCTGGGATGTATCCGTACGACAATTTTGAGGATACCACGGCCGAATTGACGTTACGATCCGGGGTTGAGGAGGTGAATGAGCAGTTGGCCACTGAGCTGATTGAGCGGTTGGAAATTGCCGGGATCAAGGTGATTGAGGCGCGCATCAATTACATAGCGTATGCGTCGGAGATTGCCGGGGCGATGCTACGGCGTCAGCAGGCTCAGGCGGTAGTTGCTGCCCGGGCGAAGATTGTTGAGGGGGCTGTCGGGATGGTTGATATGGCTTTAGAGCAGTTATCAGCCAAGAAGATCATTGATCTTGATGAGGAGCGCAAAGCGGCGATGGTTTCCAATTTGATGGTAGTATTGTGTTCGGATGTGTCAACTCAGCCGATTGTCAATGCCGGTACTTTACATAATTAATTGGTATGGGGGCTAAGAAGTCATTTGTGCTGCGGCTCGATCCGGCCATGTATGAGGCGGTCGAGAAGTGGGCGGCGGACGAGTTCCGCAGCACAAATGGACAGTTGGAGTGGATTATCAGTGAGGCTTTGCGCAAGGCAGGGCGTAAGAAAAAGTCTGACAGCCAGCAGGATGAGCCGGACCGCAAGGAAGGTTAATAGTCTGCGGATTGGGAGGCTTCGGGAAGATTAGTCGTTAGAGGCAAAGACATAGTATATAATGTTGGCGCCCATTTTGAGTGCTTTTTCGCGTGTTTCGGGAGAGTCGCCATGGACAGCGGGGTCCTCCCATCCGTCGCCGAGATCGCTTTCGTAAGAAAAGAAGCAGATCAGTCGGTTTTCCCATATCAGTCCGAATCCCTGAGGGCGTTTGTTATCGTGTTCGTGAATTTTCGGTAAGCCGTTAGGGAAGTGGTTAGGTTTCCGGTGGATTGGGTGATCTACCGGAAGTTCAACGAACTCCAGTTCAGGGAACACCTTTTTCATCTCACGCCTGATGAACGGATCGAGGCCATAATTATCATCGATATGCAGGAATCCTCCGGCCAGGAGGTATTTTCGGAGGTTAGCTGCTTCGCTTTCGGAAAAGATCACGTTTCCGTGGCCCGTCATGTGGACAAATGGCAGCGTAAAGATATCGCGGCCCCCTGGCTCGACTGACACGGGTTGTGGATCGATCGTGGTACCCAGTGTTTCGTTGCAGTACTTAGCGAGGTTTGGCAGGGAGGTGGGGTTTCCGTACCAGTCGCCTCCGCCGGAGTATTTAAGCAAGCCGATTTTGATGCTTTGTGCAGTCAGGGTGGCTGGCAGCAAGAGAAGGAATAGCACGAAAACCCCTAATAAAGAGGATATTACACGTTGGTTCCCGGGGTGAACTGATTGATTATGCGAGCCAATGACCATCATAGGGTACAAAATTGCATCTTTCGTGGGAATAACCGGTGAGCGGTTCGGCAAATCTGCAAATATTCCTAAATTTGCGCCGACTAAAGGAGAAATGCCGGAGTGGTCGATCGGGGCGGTCTCGAAAACCGTTGTACCCTTACGGGTACCGGGGGTTCGAATCCCTCTTTCTCCGCAAAAGCCAGTTCCGTTTTGAAGCGAAGCTGGCTTTTCTCTTTGCGGGCGTACGAAAGCTTGCTTTCTAGGATGCCCGCAAAGAGAAAAGTCACCTCCGCAGGAGGGAAACGGAACTGGCTTTTGGAACTCCCCTTCCCAGGGATCATGCGAACGCAGAGAGCAT
>JAAYIP010000073.1 GCA_012523435.1 Bacteroidales bacterium
ATATCAAGCCATTCTGGGACATCCAGCCAGGTCCCTACAACCATTGCGCGGGAAACAGGATTTCGGATATCCACCGGTGCTATCTCCGGAAAATCAGTACCAAACCGAAGTATGGCACTCATCTCATCTGTTCCGTCGAGCTGACACGCAATGTCCTCCCGGTTAAAGGCAGCCGTCATGTTTTCAGCAAGTTCTTTGCCTACTGGACTATCACAGAGATCGATAACCCGCTTCCGGATTTGGGAAAAACCTATCTTCTCTTCAAATGTATCGGGATAAATCAAGGCAGAGCGTATTATTTCACTGCAAAAGTAACAAATCAAAAAATGTTATAATTTACCTGCCCCGCAATCCGGGTTCCTCGACAAAAAACAACGAAAATGAAGAAATTCAAGGTTAAACATATTATTTGGGATTGGAATGGCACATTACTGAACGACAAGTGGTTATGCATAGAGTCGATCAATTCATTACTGACTTCAAGGAGCTTACCCGGAATTGATGAGAACCGTTATGCCGAGATTTTCGATTTTCCGGTTAAGGATTATTACGAACGTGCTGGCTTTGATTTCACCCGTGAGCCCTTTGAAAAACCGGCCATGGAATTTATTCGATTGTATGACGAGCGACGGACGGAGTGCACCTTGCAGCCGGGTGCCATGAAGGCTTTAGAGGCAATCAGGAGAATTGGTATTGGTCAATCCCTTTTGTCGGCCAGCGAAAAGGGGGTACTTGATGAGATGACCACCTTCCATGGAATCCATGGTTTTTTTGAGGAGGTTAAAGGGTTGGGCGACCATTATGCCAACGGCAAAATCGACCTGGGGCTGGAGCTGATGACAGAGTTGGGCTATCGGCCTGAAGAGGTAGTGATGGTAGGTGACACCAGCCATGACAGTGAGGTGGCCGCTGCCCTTGGAGTTGCATGCATCCTGTACACCGGAGGGCATCATCCGGAAAAACGATTATCCCGTTGCGGAAGAGAACTAATTGATCAACTGGAAGTTGTTCCGGACAAACTGTTAGTCCTGTAAACCCTTCATCGACAATTGGATACGCTTTCTCACCAGGTCAACCTCCAGTACTTTAACTTTTACATGCTGATGTAATTTGACCACCTGGGAGGGGTCAGACACATATTTATCGGCCAGTTGGGAGACGTGCACCAGTCCATCCTGCTTCACGCCAATATCGACAAATGCCCCGAATCGGGTGATATTGGTGACAATGCCCGGGAGCACCATTCCAGCCTTAACATCTTCTAATTGGTGAACATCTTGAGAAAACTCGAAAATCTTGATTCGTCCACGGGGATCTCTGCCCGGTTTGCTGAGTTCCTGCAGGATGTCTTTTAGCGTAGGCAAGCCAGTTTCAGAGGTAACGTACTTTTCCAGTTTGATGGCCGAGCGTTGGGCGGGATCCGTAATCAGATCGTTCACCGAGCAGCCCAGGTCACGAGCCATCTGCTCGACCACGCCATAGCTTTCGGGATGCACGGCACTATTATCCAGCGGATGTTCTCCTCCCCGGATCCGAAGAAATCCAGCGGCCTGCTCAAACGCTTTACACCCAAGTCGGGGTACCTTAAGAAGTTCTTGACGACTCTTCACGGGACCGTTTTCGTGGATATAGTCGGTGATGTTTCGCGCCAGAGCAGGACCTAGCCCGGAGACGTATGTCAGCAGATGCCGACTTGCGGTATTAACCTGAACGCCAACCTTATTCACACAGCTCACCACCACCTGATCGAGACTCTCCTGAAGTCGTTTCTGATCCACATCATGTTGATACTGCCCCACCCCGATTGATTTCGGATCAATTTTCACCAGTTCAGCCAGCGGATCCATCAGTCGACGACCGATTGAGACTGATCCTCTGACCGTCACATCGTAATCCGGAAACTCCTCTCGTCCGACATCCGAAGCCGAATAGATGGAGGCGCCATTTTCGCTAACCACATAAACCTGTACATCGGTTTCGAAACGGACATAGTTACGGATAAAATATTCGGTTTCCCGACTGGCGGTTCCGTTCCCAATGGCAATCGCTTCGATTTTGTACGCATCGACCAGGGATTTTATCTTTTTTGCTGCCTGGGATGTCTCTCGCTGAGGTGGATGAGGGTAAATTGTCTCATTATGAACCAGATTTCCCTGTTTATCGAGGCAGACCACCTTGCAACCGGTCCGAAAACCGGGGTCAATGGCCAGGATGCTTTTCTCACCCAGTGGTGGCATGAGGAGCAGCTGCTGGAGGTTATCGGCAAATACTCGAATAGCCTCATCATCAGCTTTTTCCTTATAAAGGTTTCGATATTCGGTTTCGATCGATGGCCCAAGCAGGCGCTTATAAGCGTCTTTCGCAGCAGTTTGCACTTGTTCTGCACAGGCACTGTTATTTCTCAATACCCGTTCGTTGATACGTTCCAGGGCGAGTTCCTCTTCGGGCTCGACGGAGACGCGCAGGAATCCTTCACGCTCTCCACGAAATAGGGCCAAAAGACGGTGGGAAGGACATCTTTTTAGTGGTTCGTGAAACTCGAAATAGTCGGCATACTTTGCACCCTCTTCCTCTTTGCCTTTAATCAGTTTCGACTTAACGAAGGCGTTACGTTCGTACACACGGCGAACAGCATTTCTAACCCGCTGATCTTCATTGATCCATTCGGAAATGATATCTCGTGCACCACCAAGAGCTTCCTCAACTCCCGCAACCTCTTCATTTACATAATTTTCAGCCAAAACAGCAGGATTTACACTTCGTTGCTGCATGATCATTTCCGCCAGCGGCTCAAGGCCCTTCTCCCGTGCTTTGCTTCCCCGGGTTTTTCGTTTGGGTTTATATGGAAGGTAAAGATCCTCCAGTTCGGTCATGCTGATAGCGTTGAGGATACTTTTCTCCAAATCAGCAGTTAGCTTTCCCTGTTCGGTGATAGTATCCAGGATCGTCTGGCGGCGTGCATCCAGCTCCTGGAGTCTGTCCGACTGTTTTTTGATTTCCATCAGCTGGACTTCATCCAGACTGCCGGTTTTCTCTTTCCGGTATCTGCTAACAAATGGAATGGTTGCTCCTTCTCCGAAAAGATGGAGGGTATTGCGAACCTGCCAAGCTTCGAGGTTCAAACCGCTGGCGATTTGGTTTATGTGTCCTTCATTCATAATCTGTAATCATCTGATCTTCTGACAGATATAATTCCCTTTATTTTTCTTAACCGGTTGATAATAGAATCCAGGTGGACTTTATCCTGAACATTCAGGGTGTAGGTCCCCTCGAAGAGAGCTTCTCTGGCCA
>JAAYIP010000350.1 GCA_012523435.1 Bacteroidales bacterium
GCTACGGTTACCATCCTGGTCAAACCGTCCCAGATAATCTACCTGCCTTTGATATTTAAATAGACTTGAAGTAAAAAGCTTAGACCACAGCGCCCCCCAAAAGGGGGCGCTGTTTGCTATCAAATATTATAGCAAAGCGTTTACAGCTGGAAGTTCAGAATTTTCCTACTCCTTTTTCCTATGCAACAATTGATATGTTGCACAAGCCTTTCCGGCGTTTTCCAGACAAGGTGGATTTGATCTTATATTCAGATAAGGTTTGGCAATACCAGTTAAGAGCTTAGCAAAGGCCGCTGACGGAATCGGGCACTCGGCACAGCCTGCCCATAAAGGGCAATTGTTACGAACGGTGACACCGACACCATAATGAACTACTATTTTGATAAAAGGCTGGCAGCGCTATTTCCTGCCAGCCTTTTTGTTCCCTGGCTACTTCATTATCAAGGGAAAATAGCGAGGATAATCAACCTGACAATAGAGTCTTTCCAGGGATTCAAACGGCATAGGGTCTCTTGGGTAAGCAGAGGCACCTCCTCCTATGCTCCACAACTTATTTTGCATTAACCAACCCACCGAGCCAAGCTTAGAAAAGTTCATTTTCTGGATAAGTGGGTCTGCCCAACTGTCCGTGACAATATCATAGCTATAGACGGTGTTGTTGATATTGACCCGCAATCCATCAGGATCCCCACCTATCAGGTAGATGACCTGTTTGTCCTCATCACAAACCAGGGCTGGGGCCATCGCCCCGGCAGCGTCCGGAATGTTCGCCAGCGTAGTCCACTGCGAGCCAGTTTCGGCTGTGGCATCCAGGACAAAAAAGCCATGATCTCCATTGAAATTACCCCCGATATAAATTTTTCCACCACAGCCGACCCCAGCACCATAGAAGAACCCATCATCAGAAGATACGCCTGTTGGTTTATCATCAAGTTGTGTCCAGCTATTAGTACCCGAGTTGTATTCCCAGGTATCCAGTGTCATGCCAGCAAGAGTATTATCTAGTACCCCACCGACGTGGAACAAGCATTCTCCTGTCTTGTCAGAGCAGGTGCCAACCCCACCTGCGCCTCCTCCCAAGGGATTTGGCATATCCGGTGGGGTGCTGTTGTACCATGTATCCGTTTGCGGGTCGTAAACCTGTAAATCCTTTGTAGCTATTAAATCGGCATCAAACCCACCAACTACGTAGATCAATCCGTCAATCCAGGCAGCCACTGGATTGAAAACCGCAGTGGGCATTTCTGCCAGCAGCGTCCAATCTTCTTTATCCGGGTCATACATCTGAAGAGCAGAGTTGATTTCAAGCGCGTCATTTATTAATCCTCCAATAACGTAGCCAACCGGTCCTGCAGCGTCTGGATTCGTTCCAACCACTCCCGCAGCCCAAATGTTTGGTATGGCACCAGTATTAGGTTCAAGTTGCCAACCGGCATTATCCCAGAAGCAGTCGCTAACCGACATATTGATTCGGGAGGTGTCCATATTGACTGAATTAGCGTCATCTGTAGCTGTGATCTCACATACAAAGTCGGTACCCACAGGATTCCCGGCTGTGTAAGAAACGGTGAATGGCATGTTTGTTAGGTAGGGGATAGTGAGGGATGCAGGACCTGAACAAAAACCGTTCCCTTGGGTCACTGTGTAATCAAGGGAAACTGTCATTCCGATATTAGTGCTGTTTTGGGCATTGAACCGAGCTTCCTGTTCCTCGAAAGGACAGCCATGGAGGTTGATATCATCTGGGTTCAGTAATAAAGGAGGCACTGCATCAATCGGTCCGTAAGTGCCGGAAGCAGAGTTTGGAGAGCCAGTCCATCCATCACCGGTAATAACCCAGGGTAAGCTCCAGGGAGCTCCAGTTCTATCCGGGATGGTCACGTTAGCACAAAAGTTGAAAAGGGTTCCAGAAGAGCCGCCAGCCCAGGCTCCGCATATGGTCGGGAAATCATGGCTCTGCCAATAGAGGATGTTGCCCGCTTCAAAATCGTAGACAGGCGGTAAAGATCCAGAACAGCCATTCGCTTCAGGGACTGAATTCGCGGCTACTGAATGTACGGTCCAGTTATCCGGCAGATCCACCTCCACCCGATCGCCGAATTCAGCGTCAGGTGACTGGATAAAAAAAACGAAACAGATGTCGAAGTCAAATCCAACAGGGAGTTCAGACGGGGTCACAGTTTGGAGAGTTGAACTGCCCACGCTCTGGATTCCCGTCTGGGGAGCGCTGAGGTTCATCTCGAGCTGAGGCTGGGGAGGTTGTATTTCTTTCCCGGAGGTAGGGGGGTCAGCCGAAGCTGAAGTCGCCAACAATCCTGTTAGGAAGAACACAAGAATGACAAGTGTAAGTACTCTTTTTGATCGCATGAGGTATTCCTTTCTATATGATGAAACAAACTTGAGAGAATTGACCGCTATTCAAGGTCGGATTTCAATAGAGCATA